>JASJGV010000458.1:0-3242 GCA_033791325.1 Desulfobacterales bacterium
CGGTATCGAAGTTGCCCGTATCATTCCCTATAAACCGCTGCTGGATGAAGCCATCAACACAGCAAATAGTGATTCCAAACCCCAAAATTGTATCATCCTGCAGCGTCCCATGGAAACAGCCGGCATGATAGCAGGTAGAGATCTGGATTGGAATGATGCCGTGACCACCGCAACGCCCCACGACTGCGTTCCGGTGGCAGCGACGGATCCGCTCTATATTCTGTACACGTCGGGAACTACCGGTGAACCCAAAGGCGTGGTTCGGGACAATGGCGGTCATGTGGTTGCACTGAAGTGGAGTATGAAGAATATCTACAACATCGATGCCGGTGATGTCTATTGGGCTGCTTCCGATGTGGGATGGGTCGTAGGTCACTCTTATATCATCTATGCCCCACTCTTCAAGGGATGTACCACGATTCTGTTCGAAGGAAAACCCATTGGCACACCGGATGCAGGCGTTTTCTGGCGCGTCATCGCAGAGCATGGTGTCAAAACCATGTTTACTGCACCCACTGCTTTCCGTGCCATCAAGCGTGAAGATCCCAAGGCCGAACTCACGAAACAGTATGACCTCTCGAAGTTTAAAACACTTTTCCTGGCGGGTGAACGCCTGGATCCTGACACCCTCCACTGGGCGGAAAATCATCTGGGGATTCCAGTCATCGATCACTGGTGGCAGACGGAAACCGGCTGGTCCATATGTGCCAATCCCATGGGTATCCACTCTTTTCCTGTAAAGGAAGGCTCACCCACAAAACCTGCCCCGGGCTGGGACGTTCAAGTCGTGGATGCCGAGAATAAACAGGTCAAAGCGGGTGAAATCGGCGCACTGGTTGTCAAGCTGCCCCTCCCGCCCGGCAGCCTGCCGACACTCTGGAAAAAAGATGAGCGATATATCAGTTCCTACCTGGAAGAGTTTCCAGGTTACTACAAGACTGCCGACGCTGGTTTTATTGATGCAGATGGATATGTCTTTGTCATGTCAAGAACCGACGACATCATCAATGTTGCCGGCCACCGTCTTTCCACAGGCGCCATGGAAGAAGTTCTGGCGGACCACCCGGATGTTGCTGAATGCGCTGTCCTCGGTGTAGCAGACCAACTCAAGGGGCAGGTCCAGGTGGGTTTTCTGGTCCTGAATGCGGGTGTTGAAAGAGATCCGGAAGAGATCATCAAAGAGGTTGTCCAGTCGGTAAGGGGTCGTATCGGTCCGGTGGCTTCCTTTAAGACAGCCACGGTAGTCAAACGACTACCCAAGACGCGATCCGGAAAAATATTACGCGGTACGATCCAGAAAATTGCCGACAACAAGGAATATAAGGTTCCGGCGACTATCGATGATCCGACAATTCTCAGTGAGATGGAAGATGCACTGATTGAAATCGGTTACGCCAAGGCCAGAAAGTAAAAAGAAATGGCGCCGTACAAAAGTGCGGCGCCATTTCTTTTTTAGCCGATCGTATTTTTAACAATTCCTATGATTTTTTCAGGATCGAAAGGCTTGCTCACGAAAGCCACGGCATTTTGGACGGCATGATCACCGTCGATCCCGCTGATGACAATCACCGGTATGTCTTTTAGTTCTTCTTCCTTGCGCAATTTACGGTAAAACCTGGGCCCCCACTCACCTGGCATTTGAAGATCCAGTGTGATCAGATCCGGCTTTTCTTTTTTCACAATTTCCAGACCTTCCATACTGCTGGATGCCGTACAGGTCTGATAGCCATTGTCACTGAAAACAGCCTGGAGATATTTTACGATAATCGGGTCATCGTCGATGATCAGTATTTTCTTTGCCATTGTGAGCCCCTCTTTTTTTCCTTTTGTAACATTAGACTTTTGATGCAAACCCTGCGGGTTGTTTATTGTGTGCCCTTATTCCTTGCGGTGGCACTCACCACACATGATGGGACCTTTCTTTTCAGACAAATGGCATCCCTTGCAATTCGCATGAAAGGCCTGCATCAAGGCAGGTTGATCTTCAGACGCTTCTATTTCATGGCAGTCAGAACAGGCCATGTCTTCAGAGGATTCGTCTTCGAGCTTGACGCCATCTTCGTAGACATGATGGCACTCGCTGCAGTCATCAATTTCAGCGGCCTCGTTATGTTCATCGTGATTGAAAACCGATGCAACTCTTTCAGGATTGGGGAATATGCTGCTGTCTACGACGACCATTTCTTCTTGAGAATAGGCTGCCACCAGAAGAAACACCGTCAGTAATAGGACCGTCAATAGGCCAACACCACGTTTTCTCATCCTCTTTCTCCCCACCCATTCTGTAAACGGTAATGGATGTCAAATTATGGACGCATTGATTGGCGACTTATCCGCCCCGATTCGGCCAATAATCTTGGCTATTGAATAACCTCGCAGCAAGCTACGAGGATTTTTTCACGAGGTGAGCTTGTCGCAGTCGCAAGGCGCCGGGCCATGAAGCTGTAGGTTGCTAACGATAATGGCCCGCAACTCAGCGGATACGGTAAGATCGCTTTCCAAACCTTAGTTCTACTACGATTATTTCACGAAGTGAGCTTACTGTAGCCGCAAGGCGCCGGGCCATGAAGCTGTAGATTGCTACCGCGAATGGCCCGCAACACAGCGGATACGGTAAGATCGCTTCGTGAAATTTAGGGCTTTTCCATTACTTCGTATAATATATCACTGATAAATTTGAGATCCAATCCGACTTCATAGTGATGAACGATATCTTCCAGTCCGCTGTGACAGTTGTGACAAGGGGTAACCAGGGTTTTGGCGCCCTTGGCCTTTGCGGCAAACAGCTGTTCCGCTTTGACTTTATTTCCTTCGACGCGGGTCATTTTATAGGGCGGTCCACAGTTAATGACACCGCCCCCGGCGGCACAGCAATAATTGTGCTCCCGGTTGGGATGCATCTCGATCAAGTCTTCGCAAATGGCCCTGATTACGTAGCGGGCTTTTTCATGAAGCCCACCACCTCTCACCACATTGCAGGGGTCGTGAAGCGTGACGGGCTGGTCATATTTTTTAACGATCTTGATTTTGCCTGATTTGAGCAATTCATAATAAAACTCGATGGCATGTACCATGGGTATGGGGGGTTCTCGCCATCCGAGCCACCGGTTTCCCATGTCATAGACTGATCGGAAAGCGTGTCCGCATTCACCCATGACGATCCGTTTCACCTTCAGCCGCGAGGCTGCCTCATAGTGCGTCCGTTTGATACGCCCCATGATTTCATTGTCGCCGGTAAACAT
>JASJGV010000459.1:0-3003 GCA_033791325.1 Desulfobacterales bacterium
CATGGCATTATCTACATCGATGAAATCGACAAAATTGCATCCAGCCGCAACCTCATGGGTGCCGATGTCAGCAGAACCGGTGTGCAACGAGCCCTGCTGAAACCCATGGAAGAGACCGAGGTTGATCTCAAGGTTCCCCACGATCCGATTTCAATGCTTCAGGAGGTGGAAAACTTTCGAAAAACCGGCAAGCGTGAAAAAAATGTCGTGAATACCAAGAAAATCCTTTTCATCATGAGCGGCGCTTTCAATGACATTGCGGAAATCGTTCAAAAACGTATATCCTCCCAGGGAATCGGGTTTGGTGCATCACTTCCAAAAGCCGATGAAAAAGCTGATTTGCTGAAGCACATCAAATCGGAAGACCTGATTCAATTCGGGTTCGAGTCGGAGTTCGTCGGTCGACTCCCGGTTCGCGCCGTATTTGAACACTTGAACGAAACGGATCTCTACGAAATTTTAAAGAATCCCAACAACCCGATTACCCTCGGAAAAAAACTCGATTTTGCAGCGTATGGTATCGATGCTAAATTTGAGAACAAAGCCCTTCAATCTCTGGCAAGAGAGGCCGCCAAAGAGAATACCGGTGCCAGGGGACTTGTGAGTGCCGTGGAGAACGCACTGCTGCTCTATGAAAAGAGACTTCCGTCAACAAACCTGCGCAAATTCCCCATAACCGTCAAATTGGTTGATGCACCCGAAGATATCTTTGAGCGCATGACAAATGCCCCGGATGACAGTGACTGGGACTCCACATTTGAACGCCTGGTGCGGGAAGAAAAAGATAGCATTTTTGATTACATTGTCGCCAACAAGAATCATCTGGTCGGCAAATATCAGATGGACATGCCATCTTCACGAATCGATATCGTGGCTGATCAATACAGCAAGAATGCCACCGATATCAGCAGAATTATCCAGAAGATTAAAGGCTACTACGATGAGATCAAAGCCGTAGAACTCCGGTTTTTAAAATCCCATGACATCAACCTTGTCATGGAAGACAACGCCATCGACCATGTGATAAAGAATATATTCGGTTCAAAAATCAATCTGAAAGAACTTTTCAAACAACTGTCCGATGACTTTGAGCTTGGCTTGAAACTGGTGAGAGACAAAACCGGCCGGAACCGTTTTTTCATCACCAGGGAAGCCCTTCTGTCTCCGGAAACATTTATAGAGGGCTTGATTAAAGACAATATTCAGATTGGCTAAAGCTGAACAATAAAACATATTTTTACTAAATCCCAAGCACCAAATAACAAAAAACAAACAATATCCAAGATCCAATATTCCAAACAGGTTTCATCTGGTGGTGAGTCTTTAATCTATGTCCTGGCAGAGTGTAGCTCATATCGACGTTAGATCAATCACAATTTACCCATAAAGATCAGTATGCTATTTTTAATTTGAATATTGTGATTTGTTTGAAATTTGGGTTTTGTGATTTGTGATTTAAAAGCTTTTGCAACAATATCACTTTTCAATCCGGGTGATGTTAGTTATCTGTAGAAAACAGTACGAATCAAGGAAATATATATGATTGGTATATCAAAATTGTACTGCGGCACCGTGGAGCCTTCCGATGCTCTGCGCTATGGCAGGCTGTCTTCGTCATTACCCTCACACCTTCTTCAGTTCTCGGCCGACAAAAAACCTGTGGTAGTCTGGAATATTACACGCCGCTGCAACTTGAAATGTGTCCATTGCTACGCCCAGGCAACAAAAGAAGCGGAAAGCAACGAGCTCACGACCCAGGAAGGCAAAAAACTCATCGACGATCTGGCCGGATTTGGCGTCCCGGTTCTCCTCTTCTCAGGCGGGGAACCCCTGGTCAGAAAAGATCTGCCTGATCTGGCTGAGTACGCAGTCCAAAAAGGGATGCGCGCGGTCATCTCCACCAACGGCACCCTCATTACACCCCAGATGGCCCGTAAATTGAAAGACATCGGCCTTTCCTATGTCGGCATCAGTCTCGATGGCATGGCCTCCATCAACGATACGTTCCGGGGTATAAAGGGCGCTTTCGACGCAGCCATGAAAGGTATTGAAAATTGCCAGGCTGTGGGGATCAAGGTCGGACTCCGCTTTACCATCAACAAGGCCAACGCAGAGGAAATTGGAAAAATATTTGATCTTCTGGAGGAGAAAGAAATTCCCAGGGTCTGCTTCTACCACCTGGTCTATGCCGGTCGCGGCTCAAAATTGATCGAGGAAGACCTTTCCCATGAAGATTCGCGAAAAGTCGTGGATTTTATTATCGACCGGACCAAAGACCTTCACGACCGGGGTATTCCCAAAGAAGTGCTTACCGTCGACAACCATTCCGACGGGCCCTATCTGTACCTGCGGCTCCTCAGAGAAAATCCCGAGCGTGCCAAGGAGGTACTCGAACTGCTGCAAATGAACGAGGGCAACAGTTCAGGCAGAGGCATCGGTTGTGTTAGCTGGGATGGTGAGGTCTACGCCGATCAATTCTGGCGGCACTTCAGCTTCGGCAATATCAGACAACGGCCCTTTTCTGAAATCTGGACCGACACTTCCAATGAATTGATGCAACAGCTGAAAGAAAAAAAGAAACATGTCAAGGGGCGATGCGCCGCCTGCCAATGGCTCGACATCTGCGGTGGTAATTTCAGAGTGAGAGCGGAAGCAGTCAGCGGTGATGTATGGGCGCCGGACCCGGCATGTTACCTGACGGATGAAGAGATAGGGATAACGTAAAATAGGGTTTGAGGGGGTACAAGGGTTGGAGGGAACAACCCTGGTCATTTGCTTCGCGTCATTAATGGTCATTTACTGCGTGTCATTAATTGTATCTAAAAGCTATCAGCTTTAAGCCGCAATAAATTACGCCCGATAGGGCTAATGCCACACGAAGTGCAAATGACAGCCGCAGGCGTAATATCGGCCGCAGGCCAAATGACGCACAAAGTGCAAATGACAGCCCGAAGGGCATAATAACGCCAGTTCATACTTTGGCAGTGTAGATATTCACAAAAG
>JASJGV010000460.1:0-4012 GCA_033791325.1 Desulfobacterales bacterium
ATACACATGGTAGTCCCAAAACGACATGCGCCCTGCGCTGTCGATACCCGAACGAATTTTAACCACTGCGGCCGGCCGAAAAGTATCGAAAAAGAACTCCTCCTCTCGGGTCCAGATTACCATGACGGGTTTACCAGAATATTTGGCAAGTCGTGCTGCTTCGGCAGCCTGGGCAGATGCCGATTTGCCTCCGAATCCTCCTCCTACGAAAGGTGTAATAACACGAATGTTTTCCTTTGGTAAACCCAGCGTATTAGCAACGAGTCTTTGTACACCGAAGGGTGTCTGGGTCGAGGCCCATACCGTTGCTTTATTTCCATCTACAGTGGCTAAGGCTGCATGGGGTTCCATCGGCGCATGTGCTACATAGCTGTTCAGGTAAGTCTCCTCGATAATCGAAGCGGCCTGCTTTTCGCCCTCTTTGAGATTGCCGGCTTCAGACGCAACCACCGGTTCCGGCGCATTTTTTAGCAGGTGGTCATAAATAGTTTCGTCGTTGATACCCGTATTTGGAAGATCAAAGTCGACCTTGATACTGTCAAGGGCCTGTGCGGCACCATCCGGATGCGGGTGCAGAACGGCAATCAGATCACCATCACGAACAACCTGAACGTCCTTCATCCTTTCAGCGGAGGAGGTATCAACACTTAGCCGTCTTGCACCATGAGCAGGCGGCCTCAAGACCCTGGCATAGACCATCCCCGGAAGACGGATATCGGCTGTGAACTGCGCCTTGCCGGTAACTTTGTCAAAAGCATCTCTTCTCAGATAGGATTTGCCGCTGATAATATATTCGGATGCGGGCTTGAGGGGGGGCAGATCTTTCAGATGCCTCTCAATGATTTTTCCAGCGGTCAGCTCTCCGTAGGTCACTCTGGACATGGGGCGGTTTCTGTCGAATATGAGACCATTTTCCGTTACCAGGCGCGTTACAGGACATAAAAGTCTTTCAGCGGCCAACTCCCTCAGGATCCCCTTAGCCTCGATGGCGGCCTCTTTCACGAAGATACCATAATGGCGGGTCGACAGGGATCCCCACGTTCCGGCATCCCACGGACACAGGTCCGTGTCCCCCATTACCATATCAACAGATTCATAAGTGACGTCAAGCTCTTCGGCTAACATCTGGGCAAAGGAGGTAATGGGGCCCTGGCCCATTTCAATTTTTCCCACGAAACAGGTCACCCGGTTATCTATACCAATTCGTAGAAAAGCGTTGAAATCGGTGGGTATATTGCTTCCGGAATAGCCCGTTCTCGGCGCCCGGGCGTGTACTGCTATATCTCCTATGGTACAATAGATGATGAGTCCACCACCCAGCAGACCCATGCGCTTTAGAAACGACCTTCTACTCAAAGATGCGAAAGGGGCTTTCAGGCTGGATCCTTCTTCTACGATGTTCTCTTTGTTCATCATGGTCTGCCTCCTTTCAGCTCTTTGGATGCGGTTTGAATGGCTTGAACAATGCGAACATGAGCGCCACAGCGGCAAAGATTGTCGTCCATTTCCGAAATAATTTGGTCGCGGGTCGGTTTCGGATTCGATAATAGGAGGCTATAGGCCTTGAGAATCATGCCAGGGGTGCAGAACCCACATTGAAGGGCGTCGTGCTTGACAAAAGCCCTTTGGATGGGGTGAAGCTGCCCATTCTTGGTAAGTCCTTCAATCGTTTTGATTTCCCTTCCCGCAACATAATCTACAGATAATTGACACGAGGGAACTGCTTCATCGTCTAAAAGGACCGTGCAAGCGCCGCACAAACCCTCTCCACAACCAAATTTTGCGCCGGTAAGGCCCAGGTCGGTTCGCAAAACCCATAGGAGCGTCCGCCCACTGTCAACTTCGATACGGACGGGTTTGTCGTTTAGGGTAAATTGGATGGTTTTAATCATTTGAATTCTCCCATGGTTGAAGGGGTTTTCGCCGGTGACGTTGAAGTTTGTACGAATCATTGCTGGGTGTATGTGCGCCAGGTTACAAAGCGAAAACAATCGATTACGAAATAGCTATCGAGGATATCTTCCATCCTTGGCTTTCAATTTTTACTTGGTTTAAAGGCCGGATGTCAAATATTTTATTTAGAAATGGCGTCAAAAGTCTTACATATTAAGGCATTTTCGACCCACTGATATCCTGAAGGAATAGATGGAGACCAACCCTGCGATAAGAGAGTAATTCCTTGTAGAATTGATAAAGATTTTAATGAATTATAATGGAAACAGCCCAATGCATCTTTTTTCTGCCACATACAACACCTTGTGTGTGGCATCGGTAATCTTCTATAGGAATATCACCTCATATATTGCAGTTTTTGACACCTTAAGGTACGATATCAATACATCATCCATCCCTGTTTGAATGCGATATGATATGATCCATAGGGTCGGTGTCGTTCGACTTGATATCGATCTGAAAATATTCAGATCTGAACTACCTGACCCGTCTGATTGAATTGGGCGAAAATGACCCTGGCAAGCAGGCAGAAGACCTGATGGCGTTTATGAATGGTTCACTTTTTTCAACCCAGGCATACGGCTTTTTCTCAAAACAATCTGCCAGCTGGCACACAAAAACAGCGGAATTTAACAGTGGACCAATGACAGTATAGAGAGCTTGTAATTAAGCGGTTTCTGGTGCGTATACCGGCTAAATTGAAGCTGCCATTTTTCTTCCCCGGGGCGATGCATACCCAAAAAACAACGTGTTTCATTTCGTAGCCTAAGCCCGAAAGTTGAGCCAAACAATGAATATACCTAAAAGAGTAAACGTGTTTGAAAAATCAGTAAAGAATAAATTTTATGTTTACAACAGTTTATTCCTGAATCTTCCTTTTCGAAAGATCGATAATATTGGAATGTTTATTCCCTTATTGCACCATGTCTGTAAACAAGGCCTATACACTGGCAGTGATCCACTCGAAATCCTGGATTCTTTTTTCAAGATTCATGCAAATATTGAATCTGAAAAAGAGAAAATCGATTTTATGTTTCGCGTCGTTCAGTATGTCGAGCGGCAGGTGGTCCTTTACGACAGTGTCGAAGACGCCGCTTTTGCGCAACTGCTTCAGACGGGTGATCATTTGTCCCTCAGAGATTGCAACCATCTGTTGGCAGGCAATAAAAACACGTGTAAATTATCAGAAAATCTATCCTGTTTTAATGTGCGCATCGTATTTACCGCACATCCAACGCAGTTTTATTCTGCTTCGGTATTGGATATTATCGGCAATTTGAGATCACTGATCGATGAAAACAATATCGATGAAATTGATCTCGCACTGCAGCAACTGGGATTGACCTCCTTGATAAACAACAAGAAACCGACCCCCTTTGATGAAGCCAGGACTATCATCTATTTTTTTCGGAATGTGTATTACGATGCCGTGGGTGAGTTGTATTCCTATATCAAGAAAAATACTCAGGACAGACATTTTGATTGTCCCGATATCATTCAGATAGGATTCTGGCCCGGCGGAGACAGGGACGGCAATCCCTTTGTCACCTGGGAAACAACCCGGGACGTGGCCGATGAGCTGCGCATGACCTTGATGAAATGCTATTACCAGGACTTGAAAAATTTAGAGAAAAAACTAACCTTCAGGAACATAGAAGAACTTGTCGAAAAACTGAAGACCAGGCTTTACGTGACCATGTTCGATCCGGCAAAAACGCTCCGGTATGGAGAGATAGTAGACCCACTGCACCTTATAAAGGCATCGCTTATAGACAAGTACAATAGCCTGTATCTCGAAGAACTGGAAAACCTTATCGATAAAGTCACTATATTCAAAACACATTTCGCGACGCTCGATATCAGACAAAACCACAGCGTTCACAAACAAGCCATCCAGGAAATTCTTAAAAAAGAAAACCTGGTCGACACGAGCCTGGAGGAACTGGGAAATGATGGTTTGATTGCGATACTCCTCCGTAAAGACATTTCCGTTAATCCGGATCAGTTTGAAGACGAAATTGTAAAGGATACGCTTCGAACCATCCGGCAAATGAAGTCC
>JASJGV010000461.1:0-4076 GCA_033791325.1 Desulfobacterales bacterium
GATCGTTGTAACTGCTCAGGTAGTTTTTTAGGCTGACGGCTGTAGACTGTTTGGTCTCACACTTGGTTCTCAGTAGCACGACTCGCTTTTCCAGCCGACTGCCTATCCACCTAAGTTGTTAAGGTCTCTTAACGACAAGGGCCACCGCTTCCCCTCCACCAAGACAAAGACTGGCAAGCCCAATTTTTTTCTCTTGCCGGATCATTTCGTGCAAAAGTGTCACCAGTACACGGCAGCCGCTTGCACCGATTGGGTGTCCTAAGGAAGTGCTCCCGCCATTGACATTGGTCTTGTCCGGATCCAACCCAAGTTCTCGAAGTACCGCCACGGTTGATCCGCTGAAAGCTTCATTGATCTCATAGAGATCGACTGCTTCTTTCTCGATTCCTTCCTTGGCGAGACATTTTGGAATTGCCCATATGGGCGCCACCAGGACATATTGCATGTCGATACCGTAGGATGCTTGTGCGCCGATCGAGGCCATTATTTGACACCCCAAAGCCTCGGCTTTATCTTTTGACATGACCACCACTGCGGCTGCACCAGCACTGATGATTGATGCATTCCCGGCGGTTCCGACACCCTCTTTCTTGAATGCGGGCTTCATCCTGGACAAGGCTTCGTAATCGGTCTCTCTGGCACATTCGTCTGTACTGAAAAGGGTTGGATTGCCTTTGCGCTGTGGTATTTCAACCGGGACAATTTCATCCTTGAACCGGCCGCTATTTATGGCCGCTACGGAGCGGCGGTATGATTCGGCGGCATAACGATCCTGATCTTCCCTGCTGACACCATATTTTTGGGAGCAGAGTTCATTGGACATTCCCATGTGAAAGTCGTTTACCCTGTCCCACAACCCATCCTGGATCATATGATCCTGCAGCTGGCCCGGACCCATGCGATAGCCAAAGCGTGCCTTTTCAAGATAATAAGGGGCCATGCTCATGCTTTCCATGCCACCAGCGACGACCACATCAGCATCCCCGACCTGTATTGCCTGGGCAGCCAGCATGACCGATTTCAATGCGGAGCCGCAGACCTTGTTGACGGTGATGCATTCTGCTTCCCATGGCATTCCGGCTTTGACGGCAGCCTGCTTGGCCGGGTTCTGGCCGTACCCACACGGCAGCACCTGCCCCATGATAACTTCGTTGACAACGCGTTTGTCGATCCCGGCTCTCTGGACGGCTGCATCGATAACGATGGCGCCTAGATCGGTTGCGCCCATGGTGGCCAAAGAACCATTAAAGCTTCCCAGCGGTGTTCTTACCGCACTGACAATAACTGCTTCTTTCATATAAAACCTCTATTTGTGTGTAGTATTTAGTATATAGTGTTTTGTGTTTGGTATTTCATTCTTGGTGCTAGCATTTGGTGTTTCGTAAAAGTGTTTTTATTGTACAATATTTCCGTTTCATAAATGAGATAATTTCTTGATAAGCAAGGCCGCACAAGCGGGTTTTTCCTGAGGCGTACACCAGGTACGTCGAATAAAAAACCGCGCGGAGAACACAGCTAATCGAGAAATTAGCCATTTCTGAAACGGAAATTTACATGTTGCGTCGGTATTGCCCACCCACATCATAAAGCGCCTGCGTAATTTGGCCCAGACTGCATACCTTGACCGTATTCATGAGTTCGTCAAACATGTTGTCGCCTGCAAGGACTACTTTTTGGAGTCTTTGCAAAGCTTCCGGGGCTTTTTTTTCATTTCGCTTTTTGAACGCTGCAAGACGCTTCAACTGCGATTCTTTTTCTTCTACGGAGGCCCTCGACAGTTCAACACTTTCGCTCAACTCATCGAATACATGATCAGGGTCCCTAAAGGTGTTGACACCCACGATGGGCAGATTTCCTGAGTGTTTCAGTCCTTCATAGTAAATTGATTCCTCCTGGATTTTACCTCGCTGATAACCTGTTTCCATGGCCCCCAAAACGCCCCCGCGCTCACTGATTCTTTCAAATTCGGCCAGCACAGCCTCTTCCACAAGCTGGGTCAGTTCATCCACGATATAACTTCCCTGAAGCATGTTTTCATTTTTTGCCAGTCCCCACTCCCGATTGATAATGAGTTGAATGGCAAGTGCCCGGCGGACGGATTCGTGGCTGGGGGTCGTAATGGCCTCGTCAAAGGCGTTTGTGTGAAGACTGTTGCAGTTGTCATAGACAGCGCACAAAGCCTGCAGGGTGGTTCGGATGTCGTTGAACTGAATTTCCTGGCTGTGGAGCGATCTTCCCGATGTCTGAATGTGATATTTCAGCTTTTGAGAGCGTTCGGATCCCCCGTAAAGTTCACGCATGGCGATAGCCCAGATTTTTCTGGCGACGCGACCGATGACCGTATATTCCGGGTCCATCCCATTGGAAAAGAAAAAGGATAGATTGGGAGCAAAGGCATCGATGGGCATTCCCCGTGAAAGGTAGTATTCGATGTAGGTAAAACCGTTTGCGAGAGTAAGAGCGAGCTGTGTTATGGGGTTGGCGCCGGCTTCTGCAATATGATAGCCCGAGATGGACACCGAATAAAAGTTTCGAACATGATGATCGATAAAGTAGGCCTGGATATCTCCCATCATTTTCAATGCAAATTCAATGGAAAAGATACAGGTGTTTTGTCCCTGATCTTCTTTTAAGATGTCCGCTTGAACCGTTCCCCGAGCATTCGAAAGAACTTCGGCTTTAATTGCCTGATAGGTTTCGGGGGACGGTTCTTTGCCGGTTTCATCGCGGTGCTTGTCCACTTGCTGGTCAATCGCTGTGTTCAGAAACATTGCCAGGATAATCGGTGCGGGCCCGTTGATGGTCATGGAGACGGAGGTATTCGGTGCACAGAGCTCGAATCCATGATAGAGGGTTTTGACATCGTCCAGCGAGCAGATACTGACGCCGGATGTTCCCACTTTGCCGTAGATGTCGGGACGACGGTCTGGATCATACCCATACAGGGTCACGGAGTCAAAGGCGGTCGACAGCCGCTTGGCTTCATAGTTTTCAGAAAGAAGTTTGAACCGGTTGTTGGTACGATGGGGATCCCCTTCACCGGCAAACATTCTCGTGGGGTCTTCGTCCACACGCTTTAACGGAAATACGCCTGCCGTAAAGGGAAAATATCCTGGCACATTCTCTTCGCGCATCCAGCGATAGGCTTCTCCAGGATCATTGAAGTCCGGAAGAGAAATCTTGGGGATTTTCTGATGGGAAAGTGATTTTGTGAAGAGGGGAACCTTGATTTCCTGACCCCGCACATTGTAAATGAGTTCGTCCTGGCTGTAAACGGATTTGACCTTCTCCCATTCGTTGGTCAGTGCCAGAGAATCGCTGTCGATTCTGGTTTTGTTTTTGTGATTTTTTTGTTTCAAGACTGTCAGAAGGTCGTCATCTGTACTGGTTTTTCCTGTAAAATATTTTTCTGTTTCTTCCAGGTGCCACGCATCCCGGATCAGATCTGCCTGAGTCCTGGTCCGCTCGTGATACTGGCTGATGCAACCGGCAATGTCTGAAAGATAGCGCGTTCTCTCCGGTGGAATGATAATGGTTTTTGACGTGGATGTTTTACCAGGGGGAGTGTCTCTTTTGGTTTTCAGCGCAACACCTGTCTTTTCCCGGATGGCTGAGATAATAGCATGGTAGAGAGCTGTGACGCCGTCATCGTTGAATTTTGATGCGATGGTGCCAAATACGGGCATTTCATCTGGCGATGATTCCCACAGGTTCCGGTTTCGCTGGACCTGCTTACGTACATCCCTGACAGCGTCTTCACCACCTCTTTTTTCAAACTTGTTGACGACGATCAGGTCTGCATAATCGAGCATATCGATTTTTTCAAGCTGGGATGCAGCACCAAACTCGCTGGTCATCACATACATGGAAATATCCGTCAGATTCACGATGCTCGAGTCCCCCTGCCCGATGCCGGCTGTCTCCGCGATGATCAGATCAAAACCTGCAGCCTTGACCACATGAATTATATTGGTCAGTGCTTCAGGAATTTCTGTTAATGACTGACGGGTTGCGAGGGAGCGCATATATATTCTGGAACTCTTGATTGAAGTCATACGAATTCGATCTCCCAGAAG
>JASJGV010000462.1:0-3131 GCA_033791325.1 Desulfobacterales bacterium
GTCATTAAATGTATCGTCATTCCCCAGGTAATACGACTGGTCATTCCATCCTGGTCCAATGAGTTGATCAGTCTGCTCAAGTTTTCGTCACTTGCATACCTTATTCAGTTTCCTGAACTTTTGTTCCAGACCAAATTTATCGCCTCCAAGAACTACCGGATGTTCGAGATGTCCATCATCACAGGCATCTTATACCTTACCGTGGTTCTAATCATTTCCCACTTTTTACGCAAACTGGAACTCAAATTGCGGATTCCCGGACTGGGTACAGGAAGCACCTTCTAATGAGAATTCAATCCGTCACAACCTGGAAAGAGCATTTTTTACTTACAAAGCCCTACACCATTGCCTATGAAACCTTCGATCATGTTGAAAATATTTTTGTGCGGCTAAACGCGGGCGATGGATCCTTTGGCATCGGCGTAGCATCGCCCGCCCCGGATGTGACCGCTGAGAGTGCAACCGATTGTCAAAATGCCCTGAATCAGTATCTGGAACCTTTAATCCAGGGACAGGATGTTCGGCACTTGAGGTCACTGGTGAGAGAACTGGGCGACAAGATGGCATCGACACCGGCGGCCATGTCCGCAGTGGACATGGCCCTGCACGACCTGCTGGCAAAAGTAATGGGCATCCCCCTGGTGGATCTGTTGGGTAGATGCCATGAAAGCCTGGCAACATCCGTTACCATCGGTATCAAATCCATTCAGGAAACCCTCGAAGAAGCCTCAGATTATCTGGGACAGGGGTTCAAGATTTTGAAGATAAAGATCGGTAACGATTTAGATGGAGACATGGAACGGTTGTTCAAATTACGCGAGCACGTGGGAAAGCACATACCTATCCGGGTGGACATCAACCAGGGTTATACCCGGGAAGTCTTTTCAGCGTTTGTTCAACAATCCGTGTCGCTTGACCTGGAATTTGTTGAACAGCCGTTAAAACATGACGATATAGAGGGTATGTCCATGCTTTCCGGATCCATCAGAAAGCAGGTGGCTGCAGACGAGTCACTGCATGGGGTGGCAGATGCCTTTAAATTGGCCGTATCGCCCCAGCCCTTTGGTATTTTTAATATAAAACTGATGAAATGTGGCGGCCTCGCACCGGGAACTCAGATTGCCGACATCGCCCATCTCGCGGGTATCGATGTCATGTGGGGGTGCATGGACGAAAGCGTGGTGGGCATCTCTGCCGCCCTGCATACCGCCCTTTCCAGTCCCGCAACCCGTTATCTGGACCTGGATGGCCACCTGGATCTGGCACAAGACATCGCGGATGGTGGTTTTAAAATACACGAAGGCCGATTGTACGTGCTCGACAAACCCGGTCTGGGAATCACATTGAAATGAAAGACAGCGCCGTAATTATTACCAATGGTAAGCTTGCCACCCTGGATGGGAAAACAGCTCATGGCTTGATTCGCGGTTCAGAACGATTCGATGTCCTGGCCGTGATCGACCATGCCCATGCGGGCAAGGATGTCCGTGAAATTGTTCCAAGAGCTTCTAAACAAATACCCATTTACGCATCCATGAATACCTACCTGCAACGGTCTCACCATAAACCCGACTATTGCATCCTGGGTGTTGCTCTGCCAGGCGGAAAGCTGCCCCGGGAATTTATCGGGGAAATTCAAGCGGCCCTCGAAAATGGCATTTCCGTTATCAGCGGACTGCATCAACACCTGAGCGACAATCCGGTTTTACGCGAAACAGCTGTCCAACACCAGGCTGAAATTATCGACATCCGCAAACCATGTAGCGCAGATAAACTGCATTTCTGGAACGGTGCTGTCATGGGTGTAACAACCCCAAAAATTGCCGTTCTGGGCATTGACTGCACCGTTGGCAAACGAACCACCTGCCGCTTTATTCTGGAAACATGTCTGAAGCACGGCATACAGACTGAGATGATATACACAGGCCAGACAGGATGGCTTCAAGGGTACAAACACGGGTTCATACTGGATGCCACACCCAATGATTTTGTGAGTGGGGAAATTGAAAAGGCCATCATAGAGTGTGACCGCCAGTCCCAGCCCGAGCTGATACTCATTGAGGGACAATCGTCGTTGATGAATCCCTCCGGACCGTGCGGATCTGAATTTCTGTTGTCTGGAAATATCAAGGGAGTTGTTCTTCAGCACGTACCCTTCAGGAACTATTTTGACGAACTGGAATCCATCGGTTGCCAACTGCCGGCAATTGAAAATGAAATCGCCCTGATTCGGGCCTACGGTGCCGAAACCCTTGCGGTAACCCTGAACGGAACCGGTGGTACGTCTAAGGAATTAACAGAATATCGAGATCAGTTGTCGGCCCGGCTGTCCATTCCGATACTCCTGCCGTTGCAGGATGGTTTGGAAGAACTGATACCGGTCATTCAGAATTACATGGGGAGCAATCCATGAACCAACACAACCCAATGATTGTAAATGTACATAAAGAAGTTCTGGCGGCCGAAAAACGCATCCGGCCTCACATCAGAAAAACGTATCTGGAATATTCACCCTATCTGAGCAACAGCGTGAATGGCCATGTTTATCTTAAACTCGAATGCATGCAGCATACCGGATCTTTCAAATACAGGGGTGCCCTGAACAAATTCCTCTCCTTGTCACCAGAAGATCGCCAAGGCCCGGTCATCACCGCGTCTTCTGGAAATCATGGCACTGCCCTGGCAGCCATCCTCCAGAAATTTGGTGGCAAGGGTGTTGTCTACCTGCCTGAGAATGCGTCTCCTGCCAAGGTAAACAACCTGCGCCAATACGGCGTGGATCTCGAGTTTTTCGGAACCGACTGTATCATGAGCGAAACCCTTGCCAAGGACACCGCATCTAAAAAACGACAGGTGTTCATCTCTCCCTACAACGACCCCCAGATCATCGGTGGCCAGGGCACGCTGGGGTTGGAGCTGCTCGAACAGGTGGAACCACTGGGCGCGGTCTACGTGGCCGTGGGCGGGGGAGGGCTCGCCTCGGGCGTGGCCGGCATCATCAAGGCACTCTCGCCGGCGACTCGGGTCATCGGCTGCTCACCGGCCGCATCGGCGGTGATGTACCACTCACTGCGGGCCGGTCACATCCTGGATATGCCCTCCGACCCGACGCTCAGCGACGGCACGGCCGG
>JASJGV010000463.1:0-5717 GCA_033791325.1 Desulfobacterales bacterium
GGTAAATCATGCTGGTTTTTTCACCCACAATTATCAGCATTTTATAGGCCAGGCGCCGGGTCAGCCCTGTCTTGGTAAACACCAGTCCAATCATAATGGATGCAAAAATAAACATGACCGAAGGCACCATGAAATCCGTAAAGGCATCCCTGGCAGGACGGATCAGGAACATGGCCTGCAATACCCCGATGGCAAGACTGGTAACCCCGATGGGGACGACCTCGAAAACCCACCATGTGGCTGCCAGTAAAAACACGGCGATGGCGCCTTTGCCCTCCCGGGTCAATCCAAAATGTTTGTCCATGGGATCTATGGCATCCGGCCAGGCGGGCGAGTAATACACCACAAAAAAAAGCCCCAGGCCCAAAAAAAGAAATATCATTTTTTTCCAGTCAACGTTCTTTTCCTGCAGATGATTTCCCATTGAATCATTCATCAAGCCATTCCTCCTTAAGATATCCACCCCGATCTGAACCTAACCTCGATCTGATTATAAGAAAAAACACCGATAGCTTCTAAAAACACTCCCGCATGGTATGATATGCTGCTGCAAACACATCCGTAAGTCTCAATATTCCGGAAATAGACCCTTTTCGCGTCACCAGCAAAGACTGATGATGCCCTAAAACAAGCTGATGAATGGCCTCGTCCAGAGATGCTTCTTCTTCAATATATTCTCCTTCAGACGGTGTGTGCATATGTCTTTTAACATTTTGTTCACCGGCTTTGCGGCAAATATCTTCCAGTGGACCCACAAACAGGTGTTGATCCTTCAACATGGATTTCATAAAATGTCTGGTAAATCCCAATTGATGTGATCGTTGGCGATCCAGCATTTCATCATATTTGGGCTCAAGGGATTTCAGGGCGTCCAACTGGGTCAGTTTGCCGATGACCTTACCGTCATGATCCAATACAAGGATGGCTCTGTGCCGGTAACGGGTGTGGTCAAATTCTTCCTGGGCTTTTTCCAGTTCAGCAACCGCCTCAAAAAGCGTGGCGTCTTCAGACACCGTTGCATATTCGGAAAGTGGCACCATCAAGTCCACAACTTTTAAATCTTTCATGTTGCCTCCTCACACGTTCACTTTCTTTCCCATCATCCTCATAATGATTCTGTACTGGCTTGAAACATGAATTTCCCTAACGTCATGTCAGGAGCCATTGCCTTCCGATCCAGACAACATGATGGGCAATGTTAGATGCCGTACTTTTTAATGGTATCCAACACGCTGTCCAACTCCTGCTTCTGCACAATCATCATCTTTTCGGTTTTGGCTTATTTTATTTTTTTAGCAAGCGCTTCCATGTCGGCAGGTTTTTCAAGATAATCAGATGCGCCGCCCTTCATCGCCTCAACACCCCTTTCCAGGGATGCATGCCCGGTCAGCAGAATGATCTGTGACTCGGGATGCCTGGCCTTTATTTTTTTCAAAACAGCCAGACCGTCCATTTCCGGAAGTTGAAAGTCTAAAATCACGGCGTCAAAAAAATCACTTTCAATGAAATCCAGGGCTTCTTTTGCAGAAGAGGCTGTGGTAACATCCATACCCCGTAAGCGCATTCTTTCAGACATTGATTCCAGATAATCTTTTTCATCATCCACAAGCAAAACTTTTGCTTCCATGGTTTTCTCCTTGTAACGGCGCTACCGTTATTTTTCATATTTAAATTTGAATTCCCCGCTGCTTGCAGCGCGGGATGAATTCAAATTATAGATTAAGATCCATGTTTATTGCGAAAGGGTCCTTTTCTTTAGCTTATCTTCTGGCAAAATGTCAAGAAAAGGTGCCGGGAGATGGAATTCGTCATCTCAGAGGGGTTGGAGGCTGTTAGACTGTAGGCTGTTAGTGGCTTATCGCCTACAACTTATTGCTTAAAACTTGACGGTTTCGTAAAAAGCCCAACTTCAGCGTTGTGCTGCATTTCGCAATCATTCAACGTACAGTAAGTACGCCTCATGATGGCAAAATTTGCACGCCTTGAATTTGGACTTTTTACGAGCTTGTCAAACTTGTACCTATAAAAGCTGAATTGCCAGATCCGACAGCTCGGATCTTTCGCCTTTTTCCAGGTTGATATGCGCGTACAGTTTCTGCCCTTTCATCTTTTCGATGAGGTAGCTGAGGCCGTTGGACTGACTGTCCAGGTATGGGTGGTCGATCTGATAGATATCACCGGTGAAAATAAGCTTGGTCCCTTCCCCGGCGCGTGTAATAATGGTCTTGACTTCATGAGGCGTAAGATTCTGGGCCTCGTCAACAATAAAGAACACCTTTACGATACTCCTGCCACGGATATATGACAAGGGTGTTACAATGATTTTTTCCTCGGTCAGAAGATCCTCAATGCGTCGACTGCCACCGTTTTTTCCGGAAAACTGATTATGTATGACCGTTAGATTGTCGTACAGGGGCTGCATGTATGGATCGAGCTTCGAGTTGATATCACCGGGGAGATATCCAATGTCCTTGTTGCTCAAAGGAATAATGGGCCGTGCAAGAAAAATCTGGCGATAATAGCGTTTGGTTTCAAGGGAAGCAGCCAGAGCCAGCAAGGTCTTTCCTGTGCCGGCTTTTCCCGAAAGTGTCACCAGAGGGATATCCCTGTCCAGCAGTGCGTTCAGTGCAAATGCCTGCTCGGCATTTCGCGGACGAATACCATAACAGCTTCTATTCTCGATCCGCTTGATCTGATCCGTCTTGGCATCATAAACACCCAGGGCGGATTTGCTGCCATTCCGCATGATCAGAAATTCATTGGGTAATAATTCTCTTTCAAATGTCATCTCCCCGGAACCCATCGCAAAAGGGGTTGTGTACATAAGATCGATAACGGGTTCGGGAATGCTTTCGACTACACGTTTTCCCTTGTAGAGCTCGGAAACATTTTTGACGTGATCGGTGGTGTAGTCCTCGGACAGGAGGCCGACAGACTTGGCTTTCATCCGGAGGTTGATATCTTTCGTGACCAGTATGACATGCTGAAAGGATGCATCGAGGGCCACGTGATAGGCAGCATTCAGAATGTGGTGATCCACCTTGTCTCTTGAAAAATTCGTGGTGATTTTTTGATGAAAGGGCAAGCCAAGTCTGACCGATATTTTTCCTTTACCGGCACCAATGGGAATACCACCGTTGAAAATACTGTCCCCTGTCAGGGCATCCAGAGAACGGAGGAATTCCCGGGCATTGCAGTTGAGGATGTCTTTACCTTTTTTAAAGCGGTCCAGTTCTTCGATAACCACGATGGGAATCACCACATCATGCTCATCAAAATGGTAAAGGCAGGTACTGTCATGCAGGATGACATTGGTATCGAGAACAAAAACTTTATTCTTTTTCCCGGGACTGGAAAGCGTGTCTGAAGCATTCATGCCGCAACATATAGCATACAATATTGGGTCATGCAACAACATGGAGCGTTTTTAGCACCCAACAACATCATCACCAGAAGACAGCTTGAGGACCCTCACAGCAAGAATAGAAGCTATCTCAAGTCGCGTCAACGGGAAGGAATGTTCTGCCGTGCAGCAGTGCTTCGCATCGACCGTAAGGAATGCTGTCTGATCCAGCTTCGCTTCCCGGTCATTTACCGCCTGCCCTTGCAATGTGCTTTTTTTGGCTATAGAATATGAATATATGGATCATCTTCAAAAGAGTTGCCATATACGGGGCTCCAGGATTCGAGGTACCGAGGGGAAGATCAGAGTTGGAGGGTACGATAGCTGTTAGCAGGGGGCACCTAACAGCCTAAACCGCTAAAAGGCTAAGAGTAGAAAGCAGCATCCCAGCATACAAGGAATACCAGGGGTTTGGGTTGGAAATTTAACAAGGAGACGAACTGTCCATGAAAAAAGAGAAAGGTTTCAGCGTCAAGGATGTTTTAAGAGCAGAGGTAGCCCCTGCGTTGGGATGTACCGAGCCGGTTGCCATCGCGCTGGCCGCTGCGGCTGCCGCATCCCTTATCCCCGGTGCGCCGATTACCGCCTTAGAAATCTGGGTGGATCCCAACATCTACAAAAACGGTATCGCCGTCGCCATACCCGGAACCAAGGGGCTAAATGGATTGGATATAGCCGGCGCACTGGGGGCACTGGGTGGTGATCCAGCCCGTCGCCTGGAGGTGCTCGCAACCATTGACAGCTCGATTGTCCGCAAGGCCAGGGAACTTATAGATCGAAAAAAAGTGTCGGTCAATCTCCTGGAAGACAAGCAGGGAATCTATGTCAAGACCATCGTCAGGAGTAACACCGATACAGCCGAAGCCATTATAGAAAAGCTGCATGATAATATTGTATCTTTGAAAATGAACGGACAGCCTGTCCTAGACAGCGTGCTCCTGGCCACCGGGGAAAATGGAGAAGGGAAATCAAAACTTCTCAAGGTCGAAGCATGGTTGAAGGGTCTCAGTCTGGCCGAACTGGTTGAGCTCCTGGACGATCTGGATGATGATGATTTCACATTTTTGGAGGAGGGTGTCCAGTATAACATGCGGCTGGCTGAATATGGTCTGAAGCACGGGTCCGGGCTGGGTATCGGCAAAGCTCTGGAAAGACTCGTCAGACAAGGTATGATAAAACGGGATATGATCGTTGCATCCAGACTTTTGACCGCTGCGGCATCCGACGCCCGTATGGCGGGTGTTTCACTGCCGGCCATGAGCTCAGCCGGGAGCGGCAATCATGGGCTTACTGCCATTTTACCGATTTGGGCTGTCAAGGATTATATTGAATGTGACAGGCAGGTCATCCTTGAAGCCATCGGCATCAGTCACATCATTACCGCCTATGTCAAGGCACATACGGGCAGATTGTCCGCTGTCTGCGGCTGTTCTGTGGCCGCGGGTGCCGGTGCCACTGCAGGTGTAACCCACCTTCTGGGTGGAACCCTACATCATATGGCCGGGGCTATTACGAATCTCACCGAGGATCTGGCCGGTGTCATTTGCGATGGCGCCAAGGCAGGCTGCTCCCTGAAACTCGCAACCGCTGCGGGAACGGCTGTTCAAGCGGCGCTCTTTTCCCTTCAGGGAGTACAGGTACAATCCACGGATGGTATTATCGCTGCTTCAGCAGAAAAAACCATGCAGAATATCGGTCTATTGAGCACCCAGGGCATGATCGAAACCGACCGGACCATACTTAAAATCATGCTGGAAAAGCAGTTTACAAGCATCAAAAAAGAATAGAATGGAGATAAAAATGGAAACAGCAAAAAAGATGGTGGCGGACAAAGGACGCGAAATCGTTTCGGTTCCCGTGGGAACGACCCTCTTTGCCACGCTTGAAAAAATGAATCAGAAAAAAGTGGGCGCCATTCTTGTCACCAAAGATGAAAAAATCAACGGTATATGGACGGAAAGAGATCTTATGCGGAATATCACCCGGAAAAGGTTTGATCCTAAAAGCGCGTTGATAGAGGATTACATGACCACCCATCCGATTTCGGCACCCCACTCCGATACAGTCTTCAATCTCATGGATAAATTCCTGGGGCTCAGGGTCCGACTCCTGCTGATCGAAGAAGACGGCAATATTATCGGTCTGGTCTCGGGGGGAGACGTCATGAAATGCGTCATCCATGAAAAAGATTCCGAACTGAGGCAACTCAATACCATGGTGAGTTGGGATTACTATGAAAACTGGAAATGGAAACCTGAAGATCGCTGATAACAGAACATATTTATAGCAACAGTTATATTATTAGGATTATGGT
>JASJGV010000464.1:0-2912 GCA_033791325.1 Desulfobacterales bacterium
GACCACTCCCTTGAAAAATAAAATCTCGGATATTCTATATTTTTGTGATTCTATTTTATTGGAGAGAGCCTCGACCTGTCGGATAGTCGGTAAAATTTCCGTAATACGAAGAGACATCAGCAGATTCCACGCCTTTGTCAACAGAATTCCCGCTCTATTGTTATTGGCCCCTTCCGGCAGCAGTTCAACCCATTTTCTCAGTTGGTCTCGCCTGTCACTGTCAAGCACGTCCCACCTGTTGTTTTCAATAAGATCTTCTGCATCAGAGATTTGTCCGGCAGCTACAGCATGAAAAATTGCCTGATCTGTATGCCCGGAATCCCGGAACCAGGTAAAGGCGAGACTATGAAGTTTAGGAATCGCCTCAGGTCCCTTTTCATATCGCAACTGATTTTGGAGGAAATGTTGAAATTCAAGGTGAAACCGAAACCATTCCCCTTCTTTGTATTGAGAAACCACAAAAAGATTTTCTTTTCTGATACGCTCAACAAAATCTTTTCCTGACATTGGTTGCTGATCATCATCCCCACAAAAGTTTTCGAACAAGGCCTCACAGACAGCCCTGTTAAAAGAATTAAGAACTGAAGCAATAAGAAGTCCTTGTTTCATTGGGTCTGATCTAGAGTCAAACACTTCATGAAACAGATAGTCCATAACAAATTCACGATGAGGGCCCATTTTAGACATCACCTGGCGGACATTTTTCCCATCCCCTCTGGCAAGTGCCGATAAAAGCAGCCCCGTCACCCACCCTTCTGTTCTTTTTGTTACTTGATACACCCATTCCGTATCAACAGGACCATTTACCAATCGAGTCAAAAATAAGGATGCCTCAGCTTGGGTGAACCGAAGTTCGTTTAACCGAATCTCTCCTAACTGCCCTTTTGCTCGAAATTTGGATAGGGATAAAAAAGGATCTGACCGGCCAACCAAAAGCCAATGCATTGATTTTGGCGGATAGCGGAACAGTTCATTTAGAAAATCGTTTATTCTCTTGTCCCTGATGTGATGGAAATTATCCAAAACAATTAAAAAATTGGTATTGAGTTGATTTATATCATTCAACAGCTTGGCTGCTATTGGTTGGATGGGGGGCAATGGATTCGATGCCACGGCAATCGAGAACCGTTCTAAAGCATCAGGAAATATGGCCCGAATACTGTGGACAAGATAACCCAGAAAACGATGCAAATCATTATCTGATTTATCTAAGGATAACCATACACAGGGCCAATCAATATCAGCGATCCAGGAGGCTGCCAACGTTGTTTTTCCGTACCCGGCAGGTGCAGTTATCGTAAAAAGAGGAAGATGCCGTTTATCATTAAGGATGTTCAGTAAACGCTGACGACATATATAATACTCCGTTATTTTTTCAGGCTTAAGTTTGCTTTCGATAATTTCAAAATCCGCCGGACAGGCGGCAGCTTCTTCAAAGAGACTGTTTCTAAATCTGGACAGGATCAATCCGGTAATTGCAGGGCTCAGGTATGATTTGCCTTCCATCACACAGCGAATGCCTTTCACGAGTTCTTCGGGAACGCTTTCTTTAACAATATAACCTATCGCCCCGGCTTTAAGCATATTCTCCACAAATTCTTTCTCAGAGTGTATGGACAAGGCGATCACTTTTGTTTCGGGAAATTGAGAAACAATTTGCTTGGTTGCCTCAATACCGTTGATTCCGGGCATGCTGATATCCATAACAACCACTTCAGGTCTCAGATCACGGATTATTTCAAATGCCTGCCGGCCGTCCCCGGCCATGCCGATTACATTCATATCAGCTTCATCATCCAGCAGGGATCTTAGCCCCTTGAGAAAAACCGGATGATCATCAACCAGAAGAATGGATGTTGTCATATACGCTCCGTTTTATTGTTAGGGTGGCGATTAATGGGAATAGATAAAACAACCCTGCACCCTTTTCCCGGTGTTGACTTGATGTCAAGCTCTCCGCCGTAATCGGCCATTCTTTCCCGAATGCTGAACAGACCAAATCCAAGGCCTTCGGAATTGTTAATTTTTTCAGGATCAAACCCGATTCCGTCATCTGTTACTATGAGCTGCAACTGGCCTGCAACCTGTTGCATTTTAACCGTTACCATCTTGGCCCGAGCATGGCGGACAATATTGGTTAAAAGCTCCCGAATATTGCGGAACAAGATGGTACTAACATTATGCCCAAGGACTATTTTTTCATCCGGACCTGAATATCGGTTTCGGATACCGTGTTTTATTGTCATCTGATCATTTAGCCAACTTGAGATTGCCGAGCCCAAGCCTATTTCGTTGAGCAGGGGAGAACTTAAATCAAATACCAGTTCTTTTGTATCTCTGATGGTGGAAAGCAGTGATTGTGAGAGTTCTTCCAGAATCTCAGACAATTTATCATCCCTGGTGAGTTTTTTGGCTTTGGCCACCTGAATCCGGGAAAAGGCAAGAGTCTGGCCGATGTGATCGTGGAGGTCTTCGGCAATCCTGCGACGCTCTTTTTCTTCGACCAGGGTCAGCTGGGAGGCAAGGGCTTTAAGGCGTCCTTGGTATTGGATGATCTTCTCTTCGGTTTCCTTTTTCTGGGTGATATCCATGACCATACCCGCGATATCTGAGCCTTCAAGAGTTGCAGAAAGCAGGATATGAATTTTGTGTCCTTTTTTGCTGTAAAGTGCGGCCTCAAAGTTGCTGACTCTGCCATGGTTGTAAAGTTTATCCAGCATTCGCACCCACTGTTCAGGGCCCCCCCACAGCCCAAGGGCTTTCCTTTCAATCATTTCCTGGGGGGAGTCAAATTCATACATGCTGGCAAGAGCCTGGTTTGCATAAACAAGGCCGCCGTCAATCCGGGAATGAAACACCCCGACAATGGCATTATCGACCAGATTCCGGTATTTTTCCTCGCTTTGCCGCAG
>JASJGV010000465.1:0-5612 GCA_033791325.1 Desulfobacterales bacterium
GTTGTGCCAGACGGACACCGAAGCCAAACCCAGCCATCGGGGCCTGAGCCTGATCCTGGTGGAAGCGGATCGCCTGGGCGTTTCCGCAGTCAGCGTCGGCGTGAAGATGGGAATTAAAATGATGCATACAGCCGAAGTAACCTTCAAGGATGTTCGTGTGCCCATCTCCAATCTTATCGGTAAGGAAAACAAGGGCTTTTATCAGGTGCTGGAATTCTTTGATGAAAGCCGGATTCTGATTGCCGCCCAGGGGCTGGGCACGGCCCAGGGCGCTTTTGATCGGGCTCTGGCCCACGTCAAATCGAGAGAGCAGTTCGGTAAAAAAATCGCCCAGTTCCAGGTGACACAGCACAAACTTGCCGATATGGCCACCAAAATTGAGCTGGCCAGATTAATGACCTATAAAGCCGCCTGGAATTTTGACCAGGGTCGCATCGATCCCAAGCTTACATCCATGGCCAAAATGGTGGCAGCCCGTGCAGCCGTGGAAGTTGCCGATGAAGCCATTCAATTGCATGGCGGATATGGTTATATGAAGGAATACGAAGTGGAACGGTTCTACCGGGATGCCAAAATAACCGAGATTTATGAAGGAACGCGTGAAATTCAAAAAAACACCATTGCCAGCGCCGTCCTGGGAAAAATAAAATAGGAGGAAACCATGTATGACCTAATCAGAAAAGGTATGCTCACGGGCATCGGCCTGGCTCTCAAAACATGGGACGAGGTGGAAGCCATGGCCAAGGAACTGGAGAAAAAAGGAGAAATGCCCAGGGAAGAGGGAAAAACATTTCTGAAAGACCTCGAAAAAAGGTACTCGGAAGCCCAGACCAAGCTGGAAAAAAGAGTGGAAAAGAGCGTCAACGAATTTTTGAAACGAGCCGACATTGTCACCAGTGATGAACTCAAAGGATTGAAAAAGGAAATCCGGGAACTGAAGAAAATGATCAGCAGTCAGGATGCCAAATGAAGGATCGACCATAGGCTGTAGGCTGTTAAGCTGTTAGGTGCTGAACGCTGAACACAAAATACTAAACACAAAACACCAATCACAAAACACAATAAACCCAAAGAACCCAATAAACAGGTATGCAGCATATAGGTAACCATGAGAAGTATTTCCCATGCTTAGTATACGCAAAATCGGTGTCATTGGCCGGACTTACCGCAACCTGAATCGTTACCGGCAGATCCTGGGTGTTCTCATAAAATACGGGTTTGGCGACCTGATTGAAACCCTGAACATCGAGCAGTACATCGAAATCGGTCTGCAGATGATCAGTAAGAAACGCCGGGAACGTGTTGAGAAATCATCAAGAGCCGAGCGGCTCAGGATGGCTTTCGAAGAGTTGGGCCCCACCTATATCAAGCTGGGTCAGATCCTCTCCACGAGACCAGATTTAGTGCCGGTTGATTTCGTCCACGAACTTTCGAAACTGCAGGATGAAGTGCCTCCCTTTCCATTCGAAGATGCCAGGCAAATCGTCGAATCCGAACTCCGGGAGCCCCTGGAAAATATCTTCTCGGTCTTCGATGAAACACCCCTGGCATCCGCCTCCATTGGCCAGGTACACCGCGCGCGCTATCTCGACGGCGAGGATGTCGCCGTCAAGGTTCAACGACCCGGTATCCAACGACTCATCGATATCGACCTCGAAATCATGCTTCATCTGGCCACCCTGGCCGAAAACCACATCGAAGAACTTTCTTTCCATCAACCCGTAAAGATTGTCGAAGAATTCGCCAAGACACTGGAACGGGAATTGGATTACACCATCGAAGCGACCAGCATGGAACGCGTATCACGCGAATTTCTCCACGACGCTACCGTCTATATTCCAAAAACGTACAGAGAAACCACAACCTCTCGCATATTGACAACAGAGCTGGTGCAAGGCATCAAGGTGTCCAAACTGGATCAGCTTGACCAGGCAGGTTACGATAGAAAAAAGATCACATCCCGGGGTGCCCATGTTTGTCTGAGCCAGATATTCGATCACGGGTTTTTCCATGCCGACCCACACCCGGGCAATATCTTTATCCTGCCGGATAACGTGATCTGTCTGCTAGATTTCGGCATGGTAGGCACCCTTGACCGGAATACCCGGGAAGATTTCGTCGAACTCGTTGACAGCATTATGCGAAGAGACGAAACCCGTGCCGCCGGCTGCCTTCTCAAGATCACCGCCTGGGACGAAGAACCGAATATGCGTTCTTTTGAAAAAGACGTTGCCGAGTTTATCGGTCAACATCTTTACAAGCCCTTAAAAGAAATAGAACTGGGTAAACTGCTGCAGCATCTGCTGGAACTGGCCGCCCGCTATCGTTTGAGACTCTACCCCGATATTTTTCTCATGATGAAGGCACTGAGCACCGTTGAAAGCGTCGCCTGCAAGTTAGACCCGGATTTCGACATGCTTCAGCACGCAGAACCCTTCATCAAAAAGGTCAAACTGCAACGATTTTCTCCCGAGCGGCTGGAGAGCGATGTCTTGTCCCTGACGTCACAGTTGTTTATATTTCTCAAAGATTTTCCAAAAGATCTTCTTGAAATCACCCGTTTGATTCGTCAGCGTAAACTCTCTTTCTCTCACGAATTGCAAGGGCTCGATCAAATGCTGTCGACCCATGATCAGATCAGCAACCGGATCTCTTTTTCCATTATCATTGCCGCACTCATCATCGGCTCAGCCCTCATTGTTATCTCCAAAACACCACCTCTTTTCTACGGTATCTCCCTCATCGGTATCATCGGTTTTCTGGCTGCAGCCCTCATGGGTATCTGGCTTCTGGTGGCCATCCTGAAAAAAGGCCGTTTGTAACTCCAGGCGAACGTTTACTTAACTATTCGGAATTATAGCGAGGGATAGAAACGCATGCGACTCCAGAGCGACATCAAAGTAAGGGTCAAAAACAAGGCCATCGGCGGCCCTGATTTTCTGATATGCATGCCTCTTCTGGCGGCGGAAAGGTCGGATCTGTTTAGAGAGGCCGCAGCCATCAAACACTTGGATCCGGATTTGCTGGAATGGCGTATCGACGGCTATGCCCATGCCGGAAATATCAACGACAGCTTGGACACCCTTGCTAAATTGCGAATCCAATTCAGCGACACCCCTCTCATATTTACCTGCAGAACCCATTCAGAAGGCGGTATAAAAAAAATGACCGGCGATCAGAGACAGCGCCTGTACACAATGGCAATAACCACCGGCAACCTGGATATCGTTGACATCGAGTTGTGTAATGATATTGATTTTGTTCAATCCATCATGGAAACAGCCGGAAAATTTAACGTTCGGGTAATTCTTTCCTACCACAATTTTGAAATGACCCCTGATGAGACGTTTATTTTCGACACACTTTTTAAGGCCCGGGATCTTGGCGCGGATATTGCCAAAGTTGCCGTGATGCCCAAGGGGCAACAGGATGTACTGACACTGCTAAACGCCACATTGAAAGCACGAAAACAAGGTTTGAAAATTCCAGCGATAACAATGTCCATGGGCCCCCAGGGCAGACTGTCACGACTGGCAGGCGGACTGTTCGGGTCGGACATCACATTTGCGGGCGGCAGCACCCTTTCCGCACCCGGCCAGATGCCAATTGAAATTCTCAGACAGGGTATGGCCACATTATATGACTGAGCCTCCACCCGCTGAGCAGGTGGTCCCAAGACGTCCCTCGAAGGTGGCTTGAACCAAAATATTACTCCGGCAATTAAATGGATCATCTCCAAAAGAGTTGATCTAAATGAAGGATTAAAGAACCTCGCATACCTCCGCCCGGATTGAATTCTCAAAAGTTTCACTGCCCGTGGTGACATAGCAATGTCTCTTCACTTCCTGCAGATCACCACAGGCAACCATCAATTCAGCATGGCTGATGATTTCACTGGCCGCCATCTGCTTTCCCGGACCCTTTAAAAGAATTTTACTGAAGTGAAGCCGGGCGATATCATCGGCACTTTTCTCCCCTGTCGCCACGATATCAAGTATAGATGCACAGCGCTGGATATGGTGTTCGATCAATTCATTCAGCTTTTCTTTCAGTTGAATGGTATTCCAACGATCCTTATAATAGAGACGGTGGGCCGGCAGCACCAGAATATCCGGGTATTGCTCTGCGATCTGCAACAATTCCTTGAATGATTGCACATAACGCTTCAACCCGAAAATGGCACTCGCTTCAGGATATAAGGGTCGCAAAACCTCTGATAGCTCATTGTATTGCTCCAGACACGTCGGCCAGGGTGTAATATCCGGCAGGACCACATCTCCGACAACCATGGCCTCGTTGCCCAGCATCACAGCCAGGGAATCCGGACTGTGACCCGGCAGGTGCAGGGTCGAGATGTCGTGACCGAGCTTTTCACGACCATCTCCAATCCTTTCAACATCCAATGCCTGCAATACGCCATGATACGGAAGACAGTTGTCTTTATAAAAAGATTCGGGCATAAAACAGTGCCAGCATTTTGCGGGAAAGCGTTGTTTGTATCCCGGTGGCGCTATATCCGGATACTGTCTTATTATGAGGTCATATATCGTGTGGGCTTTTACCTTGAGATCGGTCAGTGCTATCAGTTCTGCCAGACCGCCGTCATGATCTTCATGACCGTGGCTGATCAACACGAAATCAAGATCGGCGGGTCTGATCCCTGCCACGCGCATCATGTCAACCAGGTGCCGGCCCTGACCATATCTTCCCGAATCAATCAAGAAAGGTCGATCTGCCAGAACAACATAATTCCATGTGGGTCCAAGGTCCCAGCGACCACCGTAAAAATTTTTGGTGGGAAGACTGACGATTTCCAGACCGGAAGGAAGTCGGAATTTGGCAATCAGGCCGTTGCCACTCGCATCGCCTTTTTGGATAATTTTCCTGTGGTTCAAATGGGCCTCCTCTATTAGGCTTTTAGCGGTTTAGGCTGTAGACTATTAGGTGCCTGCCCTGCGGGCGACATTTGGCCTGCGGCTGTCATTTGCCCTACGGGCGAGATTACGCCTACGGCTGATATATGCGCTTTGCGCGTCATTTGTCCTATCGGACGATATTACGCCTGCAGCTGTCATTTGCGCTACACGCGTCAATTATTGACGATCAGAGCTGAGAGCCTGGAGCCTACTTAAAACCTAAAACGTAAAACCTAACACTTCTATTGCCCTTGGTTCTTTGCTGTTAATCGGCCAACAACTATGAGCTAAAAACGAAGAGCTGGGAGGTTACCCTCCAACCCTTGTATCACCCTTAAACCTTGAATCCTTGACTCCTCGAACCCTTTCTCCCAACTAGTTGGGAGAAGATCCTCATTTAATAGCTTACACCAAAATTCTTGAATTCATCGGCATAGGTTTGCCATGTCACTGCCACGTTGCTGACCCGGGCATGGGGGGGGCCTTGCCGGCACCACTTAAGTGTGGCCGTTACATCGGCTTCCTCGCCTTCGAACACAGCTTCCACCGAACCGTCCATTTTGTTCCGAACCCAGCCAGTCACTCCCCGACTCCTGGCGGCATTCTGAGTCTCCAGTCGGAAAAAAACACCCTGGACTCTGCCGGTGATAATGGCATGAGCCCGAACTTCTTTCTGCATGATGATTCCTCCAGATT
>JASJGV010000466.1:0-5045 GCA_033791325.1 Desulfobacterales bacterium
GAAACCGAACTTCTTGACTCCAGCCTTTTCACACAATCGCGCCATCATTTCACGGATCGGTTTGTCGTCCTTAGTATATTTGCCGCCACCTGGTTTGGTAAAAATGTAAGGACTGATTTTATCCCGCTCATTCCATCGCTTTTTCAGGCATTTGAACAATGTTGCCGAAATTGGGATGAGATCCGTCTGCAGTTTGCCCCCTTTTCGCTTCCGGGTTCTCAGCTTTATCGTCCGTTTTTCGAAATTGGCATCATCCCAGCCCGACCCAAGAATCTCCGACAATCGACCCAGCGTGTGATAGATCGTTTGAATCAAATCCAACTGAAAGCCCGCTGCTGCAAGGATCACGCGATCAATATCCTCTGCCGGTGGAATGTATCGGGGCGTTTCATCTTCGGGGTACGGATCGAGGTTGACCACTGGGTTGCACTGCCGCACGGCAGAACATTCCTCGTAGCTTGCTGCGAGGTTCTTCAATCAGTTTTACCAGATATCACGACGCTACCGATATTTTGAGAATAAACAACGTATCAGGCTTAATTAATGCAGAGATCCTACAAAACAGCCATAAGCATCATCACCACCACCATTTTCCTGATTAGAAGAAGGTTCAGACGGATCTTGAGTCCCGGTGTGGTCCTGGTTTGACTGATTAAAAATTACATTAACATAGCTCCGGGATACCGGGACAAAACTGTAGCCGTCCTTGGAAGGGGTAACCGTGCCGCCCCAGCCATAAGTCACCTCACGGCTGTAGTATCCGGAACTGTCTGTAGTCCCTGTACCTCCGCCATTATCAAATGTTACAGTGACCCCGCTAAATTCGTTGCCTGTCACTGTACGGATGTAACCGGAAATGGCCCTTGTTTGAACTATTCCGGTATAGTCCTGGTTTTTTTTATTCTTTTTTACGTTACTGTAGTTTCGGTATGCCGGATCAAAATTGTAACCAACCTTGGATGGTGTCGCTGTACCACTCCAACCTTCTTTGACCTGCTGACTATAATAGCCAGAGCTGTTCGTTGTTGCGGATCCTTCACCATTACTGAACGTTACCGTGACTCCACTAATCTCATTACCTGATGACGTGCGGACATAACCGGATATCTTCTCTTTGGCAAAACCATGTGTTACTCCGATAGATAGTGAAAATATAAGAAGCATTAACAACAGCCCGAAAAAACTGGCTATAGGAGATTTGCTTTTGTGAGCAGATTTTAATCGTTCTATTTTCATTTTTTTCATCTCTAAAGACTATAATCTGCTTAACCTGCGGTTAACGCCCTTTTGACTTAACCATCGTGTAAATTCATAAAATGGAGTTTGCCTATAAAAGAAAAGGTCTGCTGATTCATGTAGAAGGAGCAACGGTAATATCAAATCAATTTGAACAGTTGAACAAATGTAATTTGAAATGGCAAAACGAATAGAGTATACCAATGTCGAGTTATCTGGTCAAACAAAAGACTGAATCAGTATATAAAGAATATTAAGCACCCAAAAACAACAAAGGACGGTTTGGTTCTTACACCTGTACCGTCCTATTGTTGTCTTCTACAGAGCGGGCCTGCTACGGAATTATATTAGGAGCTATCTCAAACAAGTTTTTTAGCCCAATTTCTGTGTTGGTCCCTTGCTTCAAATCCTCGGGATACTGCAGTATGCACCCCAAGGACACTTTCTGCGGGTTGAAGTTCGGGTCCGCCTTGAATTGACGAAGATCCCGCGCTTTTTGCGGGGAACCAAAACCCTTTTTTTGAGATGGCTTCTAACCTTTTGACAATTGTTATAATTTATATTCTGACGCGACCTTGTTTAGAAGCCCTTCCATTCTATGGTAGTTCAGGTCAATGTTGTGGTATGCGTGTACATACTGCCGGGCATTACGCCCCATCTCTTCTCGCAGCTCATTATTGATCAATAGCCTCTTTATAGCCATTATATATTGGGACATTGAAAACATATCTGTCAACAAACCAGTTTCACCATTTATGACCACTTCCGGAACACCGGCGTTTCGAAAAGCCACAACGGGCAACCCGCATGACTGGGCTTCCAGGTACACCATACCGAGCGATTCATTGATGCCCGGGAAAGCAAATATATCACCCGCACTGTAAAATTCAGCCATCTTATCCCGAGAGATCCTGCCTAAAAAGCGATGCTGGCCGGGTAGGTGCTTTGCTGCGGATTGAACTATTTTCGATTTTTCTTTACCATCCCCTGCGATGACCAAAACGAAATCGCTGAATGTCTTACTCAGGTGTCCCAGGCATTGAATCAGCCACAGAAGACCTTTGGTTTTAACATCCTTTCGAAACATGGCAGCCGTAAGAATTACCGGTGCATCGCCAAGTTTCCAGGTCTGCCGAACCTTCTCGCGAGCCTTTTTATCATATGTAAAATTATTCACGTCCAGACCGGGCTTCAAATACGTCAGTCGGTGTTCCGGTATAATGCGTTTTAAATTCGTCCAATCTCTTTTTTTATTGGTAAAAACACAGTGTGCTCTTTGAAGCGCATATTGATTTAACATAAATCCCGGCCATGTCTTGATATCCCGTCGCCGTTTAGTGGCGTAAATACCCTGGAATATAACATACGGCAAACCGGCTGTTCTGCACACCGCAGGCCCCAGGACATCAGGTGCTTTGTAGTAGCTATGATAGGTCATCCAGAGCTGGGGTTTGTGGGTTTTAATCAATTTAACAACCCGTCGATAGTCAGAGAGCAGCCTGGGCCAAAGCCAGGGACGCCAGTACAGCCAGCGAGAGCGAACGGCTGCCACAGGGTGGACAAGGTGATGGCATTGTCTTAAATACGCCATCAATCCTGTAGCGATAGTCAGGTCACCGGAGGGTGCAGGATGTGTTAATGGTTTAAATGGTGTATGGAAAAAAATGTTCATCGTCTCAATCAAAGTGTTTCTGATATAGAACCAACTTCTGTCTGATTTCTTTCTTGTGGGTGTTGCACTTTGTACGGCAATACGAATTGGTTCTTGATAAGCTTAGTATCTTCTGAAAACACTCCCCCGTGATAATGTCTTCCAGTTGGCGGGTCTTGAAATTGATTCTTTCCTTATATTTTTCGATTAACGGCAGTACGAATCGGAACTGCTGATTATGCTCGGTGATGTACATACAATGGGTAAAGCAGCAGGGATGTACTGTGCCATCTGCAGCGATATATAGCGTGCCGTCAGCCAAAGGCTTACAGGAAGCTTCGACCGAGTCCTCCCTATAAAGACGAAAAATATCTCTTTTGATTTTGATATCCAGGGTTCTTGGTTTCCGTAGGGTGTCATTATAGTCTCTTGAAGGCACGACAATAAATTGATTACATCCCGATTCTTCTGCCAATTTTTCTGCGGGTTTGATCTGGTGTTCGTTGTGCTCGAAAACGATAAATTTCCAGGTTGCCCGTCCGCCGGAGGAGGTAAATGCACGTATATTTCTGATAACCGTGTCAAAGTCAGTTCCCACCCGGTGAAGCGAGTGAGTATCCGAAAGACCATCAACAGCAAATATCATCATCCCATCTCTAAAATAATTCCCCAAAGCAGACCACCAATCACGTTTTTGAGTAGCGGCATTGGTTTCACCACCGAGGACAATTTTTTCATTTATTAATTTGAGATAACCGACGATATCAACCATTTCCGGGTTGCAGGAAAGATCTCCGAAATTACCGGCAAAGGTGATTCTACGCAAACGATGCATTAGTTCTTTGGGTAATTTTTTAATGTCGGATAAGCTGATTCGATGAGCACCGTAATCGCGAACCTTTTGCTGGCGGCTGCAAAAAGGACAGCGGGCAGTGCAGCTCGATGAGGCTTCGATATTCAACGCTTTTATTTTTGAAAGCTTGATCATTCTTCTTTTCGCATTGGATTGTTGAAAAAATTGAAGAACCTCGCATTGACTGTAAGGAATTCTGGATAATTTAGATTCGCTCGTGGTCTCGGTTCTTACTATAAGCCTTTTTACGTCACCGATATATAATTGTAAACGATTTTCGATTCTTTTGTATTGACTTCGTGAGGATGAAAATTTTAATCTCCCCGGCATGGCGACTTCCCGGTTGGACCTTTTGATATATGCACATGACGGCCGTGGCATAGGGCATGTCAGCCGCAGTGTTGCCGTCGGAATGGCTGTCCGGCGCCTTTACCCTGAACTAAAAGTCCTATTTATAACGGGCAGCAGGATGGTCGCGCAACTGATCGATAGCGTTCCACTGGATTGGCTGAAATTACCCGCTTACCAAACAAAGGTCGTGGGTGGCGTTTCCACCGGGCAGACGGCTTTCATCAACCTTTCTGACACCGAAGTAGGTGAGTGCCGACACAGTATTATTCAACATCTTGTCAATATATTACGCCCGCGATGCGTTCTGGCAGATCATAGCCCCCAAGGAAAACACAAAGAGCTGATACCTTCTTTAGAAACAACCCGCGATACAGATACTGCTTGGGTGCTGGGCGTGCGGGGCTGGGTGGGTAGTGTACCTCAAGTTTGGTCAGACACTGCAGAAAAGCTTTTTTCAGAACACTACAGACATCTTTTATGGTATGGCGACAGTCACTTGCTTGGGGAAACCCAGCCGAACGCCCTGAAGAGCCATTTTGCTGTTCAGCCTTTGGAAACCGGTTATGTGTGCCGGATATCCGAGCTTGATCAATGGCTGCCGGTGCAACATCATCCCAATGATCGTCTGGCCGGTATCATTTCGATTCCATGGTTGGGTGAAAATACTGAGAGCCTTATAAAACAGTTATACGATGCGTTGAATAGTATTGGGTCTAAATATGGGACATGGCGTTTGTTCATCGGATCACCAAACGATTTTTCTCGCCAGAAGCAGATTCATAGTCTTTTTGAAAAATTATCTTTTTGTAAAGTAACGCCTGCTGGAGAGCAATATCGTCAAGCGTTGCTAAAAGCGAAAACAGCAGTTATTTACGGTGGTTATAACAGTTTAACCGATATTTTCTATGCCAATATTCCTGCAGTGATCCTGTTGCGTGAAATGCAGGATGAAGA
>JASJGV010000467.1:0-5722 GCA_033791325.1 Desulfobacterales bacterium
ACTAGCTCAGAAAGGCTCGATTTTTCTTCACGAAAAGCGGTTTGGTAAAAAATGCTAACCGTGGTAAACCCAACACATAAAGTTATAACGATCATAATTGCCAGTAACCAGAGAACCCTTTTCCGTAATTGCATATTTCACCTTTTGAATGACCACATAAAAGACTAAAGACATTAGTTTGTTAGCTGCTTTTTGCGAACGATGTGAGGGCTTCTCCTGCTAAACGATAGATAACCCATTCTTTTTGTGGTTCAGCACCGATTTTTTCATAAAATTTTATTGCTGGCTCGTTCCAGTCAAGTACGCACCATTCAAACCGACCGCAATTGTTTACCACCGCCAACTTTGCGAGATGATGCAAAACAAATTGTCCAGCACCACAATTTCGTACTTCCGGGGAAATGTAAAGGTCTTCAAGGTAAAGCCCGTTTTTCCCGAGCCAGGTTGAATAGTTGAAGAAATAGACTGCGTAACCAATTGGTTTATCGTCAAGGGTGCAGATCAGAGCTTTAGCGCTGGCATTTTCTGAGAAGAGTGATTCAAGGATACTTTTTTCTGTTGCATGAACATGATGTTCAGCTTTTTCGTAGCGCGCTAATTCAGTTATGAAGTTAAGAATTAAGGTTGCATCAGCAGCGGTAGCGCTGCAAATTTTTAAATTCTCCATTGTTTCTCCAATTTTTGGCACCTAACGTTTCATGATAACCGTCGGCGACGTACTGCTTGCCGACCACCGCAATTTTAGATTTTGCTTTTCAATTTAGCGCAGAAGTATTTTCCGTCCGCGTTGATTTAGTGGTTAGGTGACACTATGTCTTTTAAGTGTAGTAAACGGACGTGGGCGAACCCAGAACCAACTGGCCAGAACCAGCGCCCCGAAAACTGTATAACAAACTATGAATACCCACTCCGGTGCGCGGAAATACAAAATCGTCTCTAGCCAATGAGATATGAAAGTACCGGGATAACCGGTGTCACCGGCCCTTTCGCGTAGCGCCATTTCCCAAGTGGTGAAAGGGCATTTAACACCTACTTAGGGGTCAAGTCTTTGCTTGACTCTTATTGCTGGCCATAAGCTGCTTTATCCCTGCAACCCGTTTTTGCAACTGCTTATCCTGGCACAGCAGAGCTTCTGTTCTCACAACAATACTGCTGACTGTGCTGTACTTTGTCAGCCAGAATTCTGTCCCGATCTCCCTTAAACTCAAGCTGGTCAGTTTTCTGGCTAAGTAAACGGCGAGATTGCGTGGCTCGTTGAACTGACCTCGTTTCGATTGTAGCAGGTCGTGTTCTTCAATGGCGTAGATCTGAATAACGGCCTGTTTGATCTCTGCAATTGTCGGGGCCAGTTGTTGTGACTGGGGGATTTCATGGTGCTTTTTGAGCTGATAATATTTTGCTTTGACCCATTCGATAAAATCTTGCGAACCCAACAATGAGGGAAGGTTTTTCTGACCGAAAAATTCCGTGATAACAACAGAATCTTCTTTGTTCACAAAATCAAGATATTGCTTTTTTGCCGGACCCGGATTGGCGGAAAACAGATCAAGCAAAGCCTGTTTATGCAGCCAGTCCCATTTTTTTGCCGTGGACAGATAACCATTATGACTTGACCAGCGATAGTCCTCAACCGATTGACAAATTCCTGCCCTGACAGGGTTCCTGTGGATATAACGCAACAATTCAAGCAGGTACGTATCTTCCTCAACCAGAACACTTTTGTAGCGGCCACGAAATAATTGACCATCAATCTTGCGGCGACGATTATAGCGTTGTGTGTAGACACCATTCACGTGCCGCATCACACGAGACAGGTTCCCGGAGGGCGTCTGCAAAAGCAGATGATAATGATTCGACATCAGGCAATAGGCCGCAATTCGTACGCCGAACATGTCCGAACACTCCTGCAGAATAGCGAGAAAGAGTTCATAGTCCTGCTGATCTGCAAAAATATTTTCCCCGCGTCTGCCCCGATTCATGACGTGATACCATGCATTGGGATATTCAATTCGTAGCGGTCTGGCCATGACAATTTATTTAGAGGAAAGGGCTGAAAGAGTCAAGCAAAGACTTGACCTCTTTGCCTCTAGAAATGTCGTATAAGGTTATGTTTACGGTCATAACATTCCAACGGAGAAAACATTCCAGCACCCCCTAAAAAGAAGGGTCGCAGGGTTGCGTAACCGCACAAAAACACAGTAATCTAGTGAGTATTTAAATCAAGGGACATCCTCCTGATTTCTTGTATATAAGTATTATGTCTCCCGAATACCCCGCGCCGCACAATAGAGACATCTAAACGGGTAAAACATTCTAAAGCGAGAAAAGATATGTCAAAAAATAATGAACAGAGTTATGAAGAAGCATTGGCATCGGAAAAAGACGAAGATACCCAATCACCGAGTACAACCGTATCGGGTCATATAAAATTTGAGTCCTTCAATCTCCAAGAGGCCCAGGCTTCGGCGCAAAAAGAAGGAGAAACTGTCATCCCGACCCTTTGTGCTATGTGCGGGCCTGCAGCCAACTGCGGCGTCTATGCCTTTCAAAAGGACGGAGTCTTCACCAGACTGGCGGGTATGAAGGAGAGTCCTGTCAATAAAGGGAGCCTGTGCCCAAAGGCGCTTGGTTCTGTCCAGTGGACCTATTCTCCTGACCGTTTGAAATACCCTATGAAGCGGATCGGTGAAAAAGGTGAGGGTAAATTTGAGAAAATCTCATGGGATGAGGCCATTACCATAATTGCGGACAAGCTCAAGGAACAGAAGGAAAAGTACGGCCCCGAAACCCTGGCAATGCTTTCTCCTGCCAAAAGATCATACAGTGAGTACATGTCCCGGTTCTTGACTGCACACGGCAGCCCTAATTACGGGCACAGTGGCATATGCGCCATACAGAGGATGTTTGCTTTCAGTTATACGGTTGCAGACCGTCTGAGGGGGTGTGATTACAAGAACGGTGATGTGATCATTATCTGGGCGCGGCAGCCCATATATGCCGGGCCAGCAACAAATTTCCCCAAAGAACTGTTCGCGGCAAAAAAAAGAGGGGCGCATATCGTTGCGATCAAGCCCTCGTCAGAGCCTGATGTAAAGTTTGCCAAAACCTGGATGCCAATAAGACCAGGAACAGATACAGCACTGGCTCTTGCCATGCTCCATGTGGTTGTAAAAGAAGACCTTATTGACCACGAATTCGTCGAGAAATGGTGTTATGGCTATGATGAGCTCAAAGAACATGTCACGAAGTATACTCCGGAGTGGGCCAGCGAGATCACAGGCCTTGATGCCCAGCAGATTATCGATGTCACCAGGCTCTATGCCACGACCAAGCGAGCAGGCATAGACTTGGGTAACGGTATTGAACATACCCCTTCTTCAAATGATGTTATCAGGGCTGTGGGGATTCTGATTGCCATAACAGGCCACCTCGACCGACCAGGATGTAATCTCCTGATGAGCCCTCCTAAAGGGCCCGTACCCAAGCCTGTCAATTTATTCCATCGGTTTACCCAGGAGTCTGTCGATAAGCTGGTCGGTCCAGAATTCCCAAGGGCTTTCCAGCCATTTATTGAAGGTGTCACATCTGCGTACTACAAAATCCTGGATAGTGTTCTCACGGAAGAGCCTTATGCAATAAGGACTATTATTTCTCCGGGTACCCAACCCATTGTCAGTACGCGCGGGTCCAAAAGAGTCGCAGAAGCCTTGAAAAAGCTGGACTTTTATGTGGTGGTCGATGTCATGCGCACTGCAGATATGGATTATGCAGACGTGGTCATTCCCGTGGCCTCATCCTATGAGATAAATCACCCCTTTGAAGTCACGCCGGATGGAAACTGGCTGATGGCAAGGAATAAGGTTATTGAGCCTCCTGGTGACTTCAAATCCACCTATGAATTTTTCCTCGATCTGGGGGTGGCCATGGGTTATGACGAAGACTTCTGGGACGGGAGCATGGACGACTGTATGAATGATCTGCTGGAACCCCTGTCCATGACGATTGATGAGCTGAGAAAGCACCCGACCGGCATAAAAAAAGAGAAAGCACCTCCGGTCTATGAAAAATATGCAGAAGTTTTTTCAAAGAAAAGCCCCAGGCTTTCGGGGGCTCCCTACCTTCCCCAGGGCAAGGTGGCGATCTATAACACCTCTTTCGAAGAGGCAGGATTCAACCCCCTGCCTGAATGGAAAGAGCCACCAGAAAGTCTGACAGGGACTCCTGAACTGACAGACAAGTATCCGCTTGTTCTATCGGACTATCATACCTCCAATGTCTACTCAGCATCATGGCAGAGGAATGTTCCCTATCTCAGGAAGATTCATCCCTACCCATCGTTACATATTCATCCGGATACCGCTGCAGAACGGAAAATTGAGGACGGCGACTGGGTGAGAGTCGAGTCTCCCCACGGGTGGATGAAGGTCAAGGCACAGATATACAAGGGTATTAGAAAAGATACGGTCATGATCCTTCATGGATGGTGGCAGGGGTGTAAGGAGCTTGGTATTAAGGATTTTCCGCTCCTTGACGGTGGTGCCAATGTCAACGTCATGTACAGTATAGATCCTGATAAGATGTTTGATCCGATTGTCACAGCAATGGCCAGCCAGACCCTTGTTCAGGTCAGCAAGATGTAGTTCGGGGTTGTAATACTAAAACCTCAGGAGTGACGGAGATGCACAACCAGGTCATTTGTTATGCACAGTGACAATTAGGTTGCGGCCATCGCCTTGGTGGCCTGCATTTCATCGCGATCTTTTTTGCGTCTCTGTATAGATACCTAAATATTTATGGAATTGTATTAAACCTTTCATTAATATTGAGCGTTTTAGGTCTTTAGGGGTCAAGTCTTTGCTTGACTCTTATTGCTGATCATAAGCTTCTTTATTTCTGCAACCTGTTTTCGCAACTGTTTATCCTGACGCAGTAGTGCTTCTGCTCTAGCAACAATACTGCTTATAGCCCTGTACTTTTTCAGCCCGAACTCAGTCCCGATTCCTCTTAAACTCAAATCGGTCAGTTTTCTGGTAAAGACAATGGCGATATTTGACTGCATCCGAAATATTCTAACTTTCACTGAAACAAAAAACGCCATATCCCTGAAAAATATTCAGAAACACGGCGTCAATTTTATTTGTGCTGTTGTTCCACATGATTCCACCTTCCAGAAGAAATCGTCTGTTATTAGTAGCGGGTGAGTGGTTCTTTGTCAAACAGTTCTCTGGCTTTAGAAAGTCTCATTGTTGAATCATTTCTGATAGAATCGAGCGTTACCGATCTGTGCCGGATTTCGTCCATTCCAATTTCTTTGACAATGTCTTATAAAGGCTCTTTCCTGTCACGTAGTTTAACCCTGCTCAACGAAGTTTATGATTTATGATGGATCAAGAAGCACAACAAAATATCCGCAACGCCACCATCCGCAGTTTTACTGATGGGGTCACGTCCACCCAGCAGACAGTAGAAGTCCTTGGCTTACACGGATCAGCGGACGCTTACCTGCTGTCCCAGCTATTAGGGACAAGTTCTAAACTGTTGGTGATTCTTTGCGCTGAGTTGGAGCCGGCCCGCCAACTGACTGCAGAACTGCAGTTTTTCCACCCCCATCCCAATGATATTGCTTTGCTCCCACATTGGGAAATGAATCCCTACGACCCGCTGACCCCCCACCCTGAGCTTGAAGCGACCCGAATAACCACCCTCGCCGCACTCAATCAGG
>JASJGV010000468.1:0-4271 GCA_033791325.1 Desulfobacterales bacterium
TTACAAAGCCGTGCGGGTTCAACTCCACGCCCAGGCGCCTGGCCATCTCCCGGGCCTCCGGCGAGGTGGTGAGCCCCACCGAGAGCACGACCATGTCGAACTGTTCTTCGACCACCTTGCCGTCCTCGGTGAAATAGCGCAGCCGGAGGTCCCCCGTGTCGCGCACCTCATCGATGGTATGCACCCGCGCCTTGACAAAGTTCACGCCCTCCTGGTCCTTGGCCCGGATATAATATTTTTCAAAGTCCTTTCCAAAGGTGCGGATATCCATGTTGAAAATGGTACAGTCCAGGTTGTCTTTGGCGTGCTCCTTGGCCACCATGGCATCCTTGATGGCATACATACAGCAGACAGAAGAACAATATCCATTGCCACACTGGTTATTGTCTCTGGAGCCGATGCACTGGAGCCATGCAATCCGTTTCGGTTCTGTTTCATCCGAAGGCTTGATCAGGTGACCCATGCTAGGACCGGATGCGCTCAACATTCGTTCGAATTCCAGACTCGTCATGACATTGGGATTGGTACCATAATGGTAGTGCTTCTCAAGGACGGTGGGATCGTAGGGTCGGCTGCCCGGACTGAGAACAACAGAGCCCACCTGGATCTCCCTTTCCACAACTGTCTGCTCATGCTCCACGGCGTTCGCCAGGCATGCATCCACACACTGGTAACATTCGGAGCAAATCCCGCAGGAAAGACAGCGGTTAGATTCCTTTTGGGACATGGGTTCATCAAAACCGAGTTGGACCTCGTTGAAATTGGAGATTCTTTGATCCGGCGAAGCACAAGGCATGGATTCCTGGGATAGCATCGCAACCCCCTCCACGGGCACATCGTCAATCGCTTTCCACTTCTTTTCCCTGCCCATAGATAGGTCCGTCTGGGACACAAACCGGTCAATGGAGACGGCGGCCTCCTTGCCGGCTTCCACGGCCTCCACCACGGTTGCAGGTCCTGTGACGGCATCCCCGCCTGAAAAAATATCCGGGTCGCTTGACTGGAGTGTGACAGGATCCACATTGATGGTTCCCCAGTCACTCAAGGTGCAGGCGCACTCGTCCGTCAGACAGGCCCAGTCACTTTCCTGGCCGATAGCCGGGATCACGTTATCAACCTCCATGATAAATTCAGAGCCTTCAATGGGCACAGGTCGGCGTCTGCCGCTGGCATCGGGTTTTCCCAGTTCCATTTTGATACATTCCAGCGCCTTGACCTTGCCATTTTCACCGATAACCCGTACGGGATTGGTCAGGGTCATAATCTCAATACCCTCTTCCCGGCATTCTTCAATCTCAACATCATTGGCGGGCATCTCTTCGAAACTCCGCCGGTAAACCACAAAGGGTTTGGAAGAACCGGTCCTCAAGGCCGTGCGCACCGAATCCATGGCTACGTTTCCGCCCCCGATGACAGCAACCCTTTCTCCCAGTTGAATCCGGTTTCCAAGATTAACCTCACGCAGAAAATCGACCCCCGGATAAACCCCCTCCTGATCTTCTCCTTCAATACCGAGAACTTTGCATTCATGGGATCCGATACCGAGGAAAAAAGCCTTGAATCCGTCTTTGCGTAACTGGTCGATGGTGATGTCTTTCCCGAGTTCGACACCTGTTTTGAATTGAACTCCGAGATCCTTGATGGTTTGAATTTCGCTTTCGATAATATCACGTGGCAGGCGGTAGGATGGAATACCCACGGTCAGCATACCACCGAGTACCGGCAGTTTTTCAAAGACAGTAACCTGATATCCTTCTATAGCTAGGAAATAGGCGCAGGTCAGACCTGCCGGCCCGGCACCAATAATCCCTATTTTTTCCGGTCGTTTTGGCTTATTTTACGGTAAAAAAGATTGATCCGCTTAAAGATACCGGTCAGCTAAAAAGCGGTGCAGATATTGGATGGACAAGGTATCGTCCACCTGGTTTCGGGTACAGGCGCCTTCACAGGGGTGATGGCACACCCTGCCACAGACCCCGGGAAAGGGATGATCCTGTTTGAATAATTTCAGAGCCTCCAAATATTTTCCTGTCTGGATCAGGGCGATAAATCCCTGAACACTGACATGCGCAGGACAGGATACCTTGCAGGGAGCTGTACCTCTTTTTTCTATGGCAAACGCGCCTGGAATGGCCTGCGGGTATTGCTTGAAGGCAGCCCTTTTCTCTGCGAGATTTTCGTTGTAGTCGTCGGGCAGGGATACCGGACAGACTTTTGTGCACTCCCCACAGCTGGTGCATTTATCAATATCGATGTAGCGGGGTTCCTGACGGATGTTGGCAGTCAGGTTGCCCGGTTCCCCTGTGAGGGACATGAGTTCGGTGTTGGTTAGAAGTTCGATGTTGAGATGCCGGCCGACCTCGACCAGTTTGGGTGAAATAATTCACATGGCACAGTCATTGGTGGGAAATGTCTTGTCCAACTGTGACATCATTCCACCAATGGCTGAGGATGATTCGACCATGTACACATAATAGCCCGAATTGGCCAGGTCCAGGGCTGACTGCATACCCGCGATACCACCGCCGACAACCATGACCGAACCGACCAACTCTTTTTTGTGATCACCTGATTGTTTCGTCATTTTCGATTCCTCAAACCCCTTTCAGTATCTCCGGGAGCTTATCTTCCCACCCGATTGTGGAAAGTTGCACACCGCAAAAGCCTTCCTTTTTAAGTGTTTTCACCATTTCTGAAGCAATCTTAATACATTCACTGACCTTGTCCGGTGCCTTCTGGAGACGCTGGATCAGTGCATCGGGAATAAACGTATTGCTGACATTACGGGATATATAACGTGCCATTCCAAGAGACTTGAGCAATAAAACCGTCGGAATTATTTTGCTTTTGGTGCCGTCCATACGCTTGAGAAAAGGTTCGATGGTAGAAATATCGAACAGGGGCGGAGTAATGAAAAACTCTGCACCAGCCTCTCTTTTCTGGTCCATTTCTTCCCGTATCAACTCGGGTGATTTGTCTCTTGCCCCGGCATCGACAGTTGACCCCACCAGAAATGTGGGTGCACCATTGAGCTCAATACCAGCCATATCACGTCCTTTTTGGAGCTCCTGGATAACGCTCAGCAACTCCGGCAAATCAATATCATGCACAGCTCTTGCCTGATGATGATCGCCAAAACTGGGGTCTTCTCCCCTGACCACCATCAGGTTATGAATACCGCAACCATTGGCCGCCAGAAGATCTGCTTGCAGGGCAAGACGATTACGGTCCCGGCAATTAACCTGAATAACGACATCCATACCTTTGGACTGCAGGATCATACCGCTACCCAGGGAGCTCATCCGCATCACAGCGTTACGCATCTCCGGCACAACAAAGGCATTAACAATACCCTTAACTTTCTGTGCGTTTGCAACCATGGCGGAAACATCCACCCCCTTAGGGGGTTCCATTTCTACAAGAACAGCAAATTCCCCTGCTTCTAATTTCTGTTTTAGGCTCATGGCTTACCTCCGAATAAGGCCGACAACTGGTGCGATGAAACCCGCATTTCCTTCAACATCTTAGGTGTGAACCATGCGAGAGAATACTTACTTTAAGACGTGTTAAACAATAACTTAGCAATGAATGTGCCAGGGCTACAATTGGACAAAAGATCTTTAATTTGCCTATAATATCAGTCAACTAAATTTTTACACCCTTGAAAACACGCGCCAGGGTCACATCTCTCAATCAGGGTAACCATGCCATTTTGGCACATGGATCTATATTTATGTTGTATTGTAAGGAGGTTGAATGTTATAGGCCAATCTGGCATAGGCCAATTTGGCACAATGGCCCCCTTAACTGACCACGAGCGGTCTCTTGACAGTATTTGAAGACTCCCGCAGCAAGAGTTATCGACGAGATCAAAACGCGCCGCGATGAGGGCTGTGCACGCTGTTGTGATTCACCTGTTTCACATGTAGGAGGGAAGATATGGAACCGCAGATTCTTGTGGTGGATGATGATCGCGACTTTCTCGAAATCATGAAGCGTCGTCTCAAAGATCTTCATTTCAGGCATGTACATCTCGAAGAAGACCCATTTAGGGCAGCATCGCTGGTCGAAGCCGGTAAGGAGGTGGATTTGGCGTTGCTGGACATGACCATGCCGGACATGACCGGGTTGGAGCTTCTGGATATCATTAAAAATTTCAGCCCCATCACCGAATGTATCATGATTACGGCAGTAGACGAGGCCAGAACCGCGGTGGCATGCCTGCAAAAAGGTGCCTACGATTACCTGCTCAAGCCCGTTTCCAAGGAAGA
>JASJGV010000469.1:0-2862 GCA_033791325.1 Desulfobacterales bacterium
ATCCAATATCCAATATCGAATATCGATTAATAGCAAAGAACCCTGAAGTGGAATCCTTTGACATGACAAAGGCAATTTAGTAAACTCGCCTGCATTAAACGGTCCCATCCATACCGAACGGGTGCCATGATTCTACACAACAACAAACCCCATAAACCTGTAAAAGATCAAGATCTCAAAACAGTTACCTATTTTCTCAGGGTTGCCGGTCTTACCATACCCTTTGTGTGCCTTCTCGGTCTCTATGTCGGTTATGCCTATTGGGGCCTGTCCGGAGCGTTCTCCGGTGTGCTTATAGCTGCCGTCATCGGGCTGCTCATCTCCGCAATCGTCATGTTTTTAATGAATACCGTAAGTGGTGCAGCCAGCAATCTCATCTCAGGACGGCGAGAAGCGGTCTGGACCATTCGAGAACAAGTCCAGGGATTCCTGAGTCAGGCACGTTTCAATAGGGAAAACAGAGACTACCCGGCAGCGTTATCCTTTGTGAACAAGGTTCTCGAAAAGGATCCTGATTTTACCGATGCGCTTCTTCTGAAAGCACAAATTCTTTGGGAAGGATTCGGTCAGTCGCACGCGGCCATCCAATTTCTTGAAAAAACCCTCTCCCTGGCAGATGGAAACCAAATGGTTCAAAGCCAGGCATTGCTGCTTCACAGCGACCTTAGCACTCTGGAAAGCCCCGCTGAAAATATGACCATCCCCAAAGGAATCGAGATCGGGCTGCGGTCACGGGAATCATCAATCGCACGCAAACTAAGCAATGAATCGTTTCAAGATTTGAAAACGCGTGCCCAAGAAACACCCATGGCATGGTGGGCCATCTATGTGGCCGTGGTCTTTGGTCTTTTCATGGTATGTGTTCTAGTAAACCTGAACCTGCAACTCCAAAACTTTGACCACGCAAACACGCTGATGGACCAGACCATCGAAAGCACGATCAAATCCACCCGGACGCAAGCTATAAAAATTAAGGGGGTTGAAAAATCCGTCCAGACAATAACCTCTGAAGTATCCAACATCAAAAACAGATTGAACAAAAAAAAATAAGCGGAGGAAAAAAATGAATCGAATTGGATTTAGTGTTCTGTTACTGGCAGGCATCATTTTCATAGGTGGTTGTGCCGCTCCCCAGATAAAACTGTTTTCTGATGCATCGGATCCGCTCAAGGAATCGATTTTGCAGGGAACCGAAAAAGGGAAGGTCCTGGTTGTATCCCTGCGGGGAGTCATCTCCACCCGCCCGAAGGAAGGCACGTTCCGAACAATGCCGAGCATGGTTCAGGAGGTTGTTTCTCAGTTGCGTATGGCCGAAAAAGACAAGGAAATCAAATGCCTTCTCCTGAAGGTGGACTCGCCGGGCGGCACAGCCACTGCCAGTGATATCCTCTACAACGAAATCCTGGCGTTCAAGAAGCGCACCAAAGCCAAAATCGTGGTATCCATGATGGACATCGCCGCCTCAGGCGGCTATTATGTATCCTTGCCGGCAGATATAATATTTGCCCACCCGACAACCATCACCGGCTCCATCGGTGTGATCTTCATGAGACCCAATGTCACGGGGTTTGTGGACAAAATCGGTTTTACAATGGACGTCAACAAGTCGGGCAAAAACAAGGACATGGGGTCACCATTTCGCCGCCCGACAGCAGAAGAAACACAGATATTGCAGGATTTGACCGACGGTCTTGCAGATCAGTTTCTGAAACTCGTGGCAAAGCATCGCGGTTTGGAAGAGACCACCCTGTCCATGGTAACCACAGCCAGAGTCTATCTGCCGACTGAGGCCAAGGCCCTGAAACTCATTGACAGGATCGGGTACCTGGATGAAGCTATAGCGGAAGCTATTAAAATATCAGGACTCCCCGAAAAAGCAAAAGTTGTGGCCTATCGCCGTTCGATGTTTCCCAATGACAATCTCTACAATCCTTTGACTACGAGTTCAAACATTCAGGCAAAACCGTTACTCGACCTGGGGATCCAGAACGCCGCAACCCACCTGAGCCCCGGTTTTTACTATGTCTGGGCACCCGCTTTAGGACTTTAACAATTAGCCGTAAGCGCTAAGCATTAAGCCATAAGCCGCTTAACGCTTACGGCTCAATGCTATAAAACAAGGAGGTAAACAATGCGTATCCAGGAAATGAAAAAGAGTATTGTCTGGCTTGGTCATGACGGCTTCAGAATCGATGCATCGGCCTGCATATACATAGACCCCTACCAGATCGATGGTGGCAAACCCGCGGATCTCATCCTGGTGACGCATGAGCATTTCGATCATTGCTCCCCTGAAGATGTGACCAAAATACAACAGCCCGAAACTGTCATCGTTACCGAAAAAGATTCTGCAAAAAAATTATCCGGAGATGTCCGGGTGATGACGCCGGGAGAACGTATAGCCCTGGGCGGTCTGAAAATCGAGGCCGTACCCGCCTATAACACCAACAAGGATTTCCATCCCAAAGCAAACGGATGGCTTGGATTTATCATTGAAATCGACGGAATCAGGATCTACCACGCCGGTGACAGTGATTACATTCCGGAAATGAAAGATCTGGATGTAGACATCGCCCTGCTACCTGTGTCCGGAACGTATGTCATGGACGCTGATGAAGCGGTTGAAGCAGCCTTGGCCATTAATCCCAAGCTCGCCATCCCCATGCATTACGGCGCCATTGTCGGCGACCAATCCGATGCCACCCGTTTCAAGGATAAACTGGAAGGAAAGATTGATGTCCTGGTTCTTTAAATTTGAATTCCCCGCTGCTTGCAGCGTGGGATGAATTCAAATAATAGATAAAGATCCATATTATTGCGAAAATGCGGTGCTGAAATCTGAAAGATTTCAGGAAAAATTCC
>JASJGV010000470.1:0-2967 GCA_033791325.1 Desulfobacterales bacterium
CCCAGTTTTTAAACAGCGGTTTCCGTCTGAAATCGGCTTTCACATCAGCTGGATCTCTCCATATGTTACGTCGCTTAATGGACCGGCTGGCCAAGGGGTGGTCCTCAACACGAAGTTGGATATGATAAAAGTCCTGTGGTAAGAATACCGGCTCGATCAGGATCATGCCGGAAGCTCTTGGGCCATGGGTTGCCTCGGCTATGGTCATGACCGTGGCTCCCATTGAATGACCCACCAGAAGCGGTTTTTCGATATTCAACCGTTCACATAATCGACAAAGATCCTCGGCCAAAAGCATCCAGCTGAGCCCTCCTTTTTGGGGATCGGTTTCCCGATGATCACAAAAATAGGGGGCAATCACCTTGCGGTGCCTGGAAAGTTCCCGGGCAATGGGGTGCCACAGCATGGGCAGAAATCCAGTGGCATGCAATAGGAGGATCGGTGGATCCTGGCCTTCATATTGCAGATAGTGCAGATCAGCATCACCGATATTCTGGGATAGGGCAATGGGTTGTCCAAGCATGTTCGCTACCTTTCCATCATGGTTTTATCTTGAGATGATTTTACCACCTGGATTCCGTATGTCAACTCGCTGCCGTGCTTATGAACATACATCGACCGCTATTGATATCTGCCAAGTTTTACAGTACAGATAATGACATGATATCATTTTTACTTTTGATTTGAGCTCGGCGGGTGACGGCAAACAGTCGGTCACCTGCTTGAACCGCGACAGCGAGCACATTCCCCATGGCTTGCTGTGAGATTCTTCAACCGAGTTAGCGATGGTTAGTAAAGAGAGGAATAACAAATGAATCAACGAACCTTCCGTGCAATGATTGTCGAAGAAACCCAGGACAACCGGTTTGTTCGCAGTATCAAAGAAAGATCGATTTCCGACCTGTCGGACGGAGATGTTCTCGTGCATGTCTCCAATTCCTCCCTGAACTACAAAGATGCCCTCTCTGCCACGGGCAACCGGAGCGTTACCCGGAAGTATCCCCACACTCCGGGCATCGATGCCGCGGGCATTGTCGAAGAAAGCCGCAACAAGACCATTCAAAAAGGCGATGCCGTTATCGTAACGAGCTATGACCTTGGCATGAATACGTCGGGGGGCTTTGGCCAGTATATCCGCATACCTGCAGACTGGGTCGTCCCCCTGCCCCAGGGTCTTACGCTGAAAGAAAGTATGATTTACGGAACAGCCGGTTTTACAGCGGGTTTGTCTGTGTTTTCTTTGACCCACACCGTAAAACCTGATCAGGGAGATATTCTGGTAACCGGTGCCACCGGTGGTGTCGGCAGCATAACCACGGCGATTCTGAGTAAACTGGGTTACCATGTCGTGGCGGTCAGCGGCAAACCCGATGCTGCAGATTTTCTCCGGAACCTTGGTGCCAGGCGGATTGTAACACGGGAAGAAGTCAGTGACGAGAGCCGGCGGCCCCTTCTGAAAAGTGCCTGGGCCGGTGTAGTAGACACCGTGGGCGGAAACATTCTGGCCACCGCCATCAAGTCCACCCATCCCTGGGGAACGGTAACGACATGTGGCATGGTGGCATCACCGGATCTTCCCCTTACAGTATTTCCATTCATCCTGCGCGGGATCAAACTGATCGGGATCAATTCCCAGAGCTGTCCCATGAAACACCGTCAATTTATCTGGAAACGGCTCGCCTCAGACTGGAAAATCGACCATCTCGAAACCCTCTGTCGGGAGGTCTCCCTGGAAGAACTGAACCCCTTGATCGACACAATCCTCAAGGGTGGGATCAAAGGACGGACAGTGGTCAATCTGGAGAAGTAGAACCTATGAAATCACTCAATTTCTCGAATGGACATTTCAATATTTTCATCGAAGTGGTTCCACCTGCAGGACCCGATGCCGACCCGCTCATGCATCAACTGGAATCCATTGCAGCGCTTCCGTTCCATGCTTTCAGTGTCGCCACGAACCCGGTTGCCAAAGCGCGCATGAGTGCCATGGCAACCTGTGCACTCACCCAGCAGAAAACAAGCAAACCTGCCATTCTTCACTGTACCACCCGGGATCACAACCGCATCAGCCTCCAGGGGATGCTCTGGGGGGCACAGGCCCTGGGAATCGAGACCGTGCTGATTGCCACAGGGGACATGGTTGCATTGCAAGACCAAAATACCACCACCAGGGTCCGCGACATGGATGTTTTTGGTCTGGTAGGTATGGCCAGGCAATCAGAACTTCAGACCGGTGTGGTAATCGATCCCCATCCGGAAGCCAATGGATTCGAAACAGCCATCCGCCGTCTGGCGCAAAAAATCGATGCCGGCGCCCAGTTTGCCGTAACCCAACCCATCTACGATGCCAAAACCGCCGATGCCATGGCCCGGGCCACTCACGCTATGGGCATCCCCGTCATTATGGGAATTCTGCCCCTGCGAACAGCGCGCCACGCCGACTTTCTACACCAGAAAGTTGCCGGCATCGCCGTACCCGGGCAGCTGCGGAAACAAATGCACCAGGCTGACAACACCATCAAGACCGGAAATAAGAATGCCCGGGCAATGCTGGAAGTTGCCCGGAAGCGTTTTGCCGGTGCCTGTATCATGCCACCTTTCGATCATTACGAGGTGCTGAAAGACATTATAGGTTGAGGGGAAACAGACCGTTTTAAGTTTTAGGTATTAGGTTTTAAGTTCAGCCAAAGGCTAAGTGCCAAGAGCTAACAGCCGACAACCGTCAGGTTGTCCAGGGAGATCGCTCCATAATGTTTGTGTTTCAATCCGTGAATTGTAAACATGGAGGATGACACGTCATTGCAAACTCAACACTTGAACCCTGAACCCTCAACCTCCTGTGCTGGGAAACGGGCATACTCGAAAGCTGGGATGCTGCTGTCTGCTTATCGCTCTCAGCCAGCCTCGGACCCTCGAATCCTTGAACCCTTTCTCCCATCAAATTGGGAGAAGAACCTTAGATTTTAT
>JASJGV010000471.1:0-3498 GCA_033791325.1 Desulfobacterales bacterium
CATTTTCCATGTCCGTATCGGATGCGGCCACTGAAAGACCCGTTAAAATAATGAAGCTGATATTAATGATCATCACAAAGATATTTTTTTTCATAGACACATTCTCCGCTGAACATTGTTTACGACATTGTGACATCAACATAATCACGAAAGCAGAAAATAAAACCCCATGCGGCATACGACATGTTGTTCATGAAATTTAGGAAACTAAAAACAGAAAAATAGGAGTATGCTGTGCTTACATAGGGGCGTTATATCTGAAATGTACGAAACCATCTCAAAAATAGGATTTTGGTTCCCCGCAAAAAGCGCGGGACCTTCGTCAAATCAAGGCGGATTGAATTTCAACCCGGAGGCGCCCGCAGGAAGTGCCCTTGGGGTGAATACGTTAGTATTTCGAGGAGTTGAAATGATAAACCAACACAGATATTGGGCCAAAAGACAGTTTTGAGATGGTTTCTGGTTTAGGTCCCGTAATACTCCCTGTACCACGCAACAAACCGCTGAATGCCAACATCGATGGGTGTCTCAGGCTTGAATCCCACATCCTTAATGAGGTCATCCACATCCGCATAGGTCGCCACCACATCACCCGGCTGCAAACCCATGTAGGTTTTCTTGGCTTCTTTTCCCAGTGCTTTTTCAATTTCGGCAATGAATCGTGTCAGCTCAACAGGCTGGTTGTTTCCGATATTGTATATTTTATAGGGTGCATAGGAAGTCCCCGGGTCCGGCTTGTCCCCTCGCCATTCTGGGTTCGGAACCGGCAGATGCCCCATGACCCGCACGACGCCTTCGATAATATCGTCGATATAGGTGAAATCCCGCTGCATTTTCCCGTGGTTGAACACCTCGATAGGTTTATCTTCCAGAATAGCCCGGGTGAACAGAAACAGGGCCATGTCCGGTCTTCCCCAGGGGCCGTATACCGTAAAAAAACGCAAACCGGTACACGGTAGACCAAATAGATGGCTGTATGCGTGCGCCATGAGTTCGTTGGATTTTTTGGAAGCCGCGTATAGGGAAACCGGGTGATCGATGTTATCGTGAACCGAAAAAGGCATTTTGGTGTTGGCACCATATACCGAACTGGATGATGCATAGACCAGATGCTGAACCGAGGCATGCCGGCAATTTTCCAGGATATTGGTGAACCCGACAATGTTGGCATCCACATAGGCCTGGGGATTTTCCAAAGAATACCGGACGCCTGCCTGGGCCGCCAGATTCACTACGACATCAAACGTGACGGTTTTAAAAACTCCCTGCATGGCATCTCTGTCTTCCAGATCCATTTTGACAAAGGTAAAGTTATCATGGGTTTTTAGTTGTTTGAGCCGGTCTTTCTTCAAGTTGACATCGTAGTACGTGTTGAGGTTGTCGATTCCCGTCACAAGGCAACCATCCTTGAGCAGGCGTTTTGCCAGGTTAAATCCTATAAAACCGGCCACACCGGTAACCAGTACGTGTTCATATTGATAGGTCATTATATTCTCCTGAATTTTATACCTTGATCAAACCACACCAGAGTGGCATACATATCATATTGTCCCGATGTTATAAATCATTTTAATTAAACCTGAAATGCGAGAAGTTTATCCATGACAATCTCCATTGATTTAAAACTCTTTGCAACACTTCAGAAATATACCCTGCAGCCACCGGGTGCCCACATGATTGAAGCGGGAACAAGTGTACGCACCCTTGTCCGGCAACTTGGTATTCCAGAGATAAAAGCAAAACTCATCTTTATCAACAGTGTCAAGGTAACCCTGGATTCAGTTTTGAAAGATGGTGATCGCCTGGGAATCTTTCCGCCAGTGGGAGGTGGATAGTTTGAAACGGCAACTCCCGGAAATACTATCGGAGGCATCATGTCTTCGGACCCTGCCGGACGGCTCCAACCGTAACATCATCTCCCTTCCGGACACCGCCGATATTGCCCGGCGTTCGGGAAGAACCCGAAAAGAAATCGATATTCTGGCACTTGAACACGACATCGTTCCGGAACGGTATATTCGCAACATGGATGCTCTTTCCATGAAAGACCAGATCACGCTTCTTCGATCCCGGGCCTGCATCGTCGGCTTGGGCGGTCTGGGAGGCACCGTGGTTGAAACACTGGCCAGAATCGGGGTTGGCGCTATGACGGTGATCGATGGCGACATGTTCGATGAAAGTAATCTCAACAGACAGGCACTCAGTTCCGAACATAATCTCTCACAAACCAAAACAGTGGCGGCCCTGGAAAAGATTCTCACGGTCAATTCTTCGATCCTGATCCAGGATCATACTGAAAAGATGGATGAAGACAACGCTTTACAATTGCTGGAAAATGCCGATATCGCTGTCGATTGCCTGGACAATATCCAGGACCGTTTTGTACTGGAAAAAGCTGCCAAAAAGACCGGCATCCCCATGGTGTCTGCGGCAGTTGCCGGGTTTTTCGGTCAGGTAATGGCCATTTTCCCCGAAGACAGGGGGCTCGAGCTGGTATACGGGCCCGAGCAAAATATTTCCACCACGAGGGGTGCGGAAGCAAGCCTGGGTAATCTTGCCTTTACCGTGTCCCTAATGGCATCTCTGGAATGCGCCGAAGTCGTCAAAATCCTGCTCAACAAGAATTCAGACCTGAGAAATCGACTTCTCATCGTCGATCTCAAGGAACATACTTTCGAACGAATCCGGTTGGTGTAATGCAAAACAACAGACTCCAGAAACAACTTCAATTCATACTCGAAATCGACAAGCTCAAAAAAATTGTACGACAATCTCCCCTGACCGACCAGTCCAGAAAAGAAAATGACGCTGAGCACTCATGGCACCTGGCGGTCATGGCCATCCTCCTTTCAGAATACGCCAAAGAGCATCACATGGATATCTTTCACGTGGTAAAGCTGGCACTCATCCATGATTTGGTTGAAATAGACGCAGGAGATACATTCTGCTACGACGAAATTGGAAACCGTCAAAAACTGGAAAGGGAGACACAAGCGGCCGATAGAATTTTCAACATCCTTCCTCAGGATCAGGCCGGGGAGTTGAGAGCTCTCTGGGATGAATTCGAAGCACGCCAAACACCGGAAGCATGTTTCGCAGCTGCTTTAGACAGGCTCCAGCCCCTTTTGCTCAATTATCACACCCAGGGCGGAACCTGGCGGGAACACGGTATCAGGCGCCAACAGGTGATCCAGCGAAACAGCCCCATGCACGACGGCGCACCAGAACTCTGGGAATATGCCCAAAAGCTCATCGAAAAAGCCGTTGAAAAGGGAATGCTCAAAGAGTAGATATCCAGCCCCGAAGGGTCCCGGCACTGAATCAATCCTATAAGGGATTAATATTATGCACATTCAACGTGTGATAAATTCTAAATCCGAATATCGAAATACGAAACGGTTCGACAGGCTCACCGCCCTGAACAACGTCGATGGGCAAATCCAAATATCAAATGCTCAATTGATTCAAACATAGTGCTTGAACTTGTATCTCCAAGGT
>JASJGV010000472.1:0-7433 GCA_033791325.1 Desulfobacterales bacterium
TTTCGTGGATTTGTTCCTTGTCTGTAAAAACGGTCCATTCCACCAGCTGGGAATTGCTGGCCGTGGGGGCATAGCGGCCTATTTCGATGAGTTGTTTCAGTGTGGCTTTCTCGACGGGTTTGTCCTTGAAAACTCGGATCGATCGACGGGAACGAAGAAATTGAATCGCTTGATCCGTGTTAATGGAACGCTCCTTTTGCAGCGGTACACAGTTTTCCAGCGGGACTTCCCGGTGACTCAAGGCACCATGGGGGCAGATCGCCACGCAGTGCCCGCATCGCAGGCAGAACTCGTCACCACCCGGAACGATTTTAGGGCCCTCATCATTTTCAAGTTTGATGATCGCCATGGGGCAATCGGCTGCACAGATACCATCCTTTTTACATTTTTCATTATCTACGATTAAAAGTGTCAAGTTGTTCTGTCTCCTTTATGCTTTTAAGCGACATCGTCGCGTCATATAAATTCGCAAGGCGAATTTATCCGCCTTCGCAGAAAACCGCGGGCTTGCCCGTGGATGAATGCCAAAGATATAGGTTGATTGCTACGGCGTGATGTCACCCCACAGATATGGCGGATAACCACGGCGTAGCCGAAGGTGAAGACGGGTATTTTAATGGGACCACGGGTTTACCCGTGGGGATCCATATTCTATCTATAGATAGCACAATAAAAGATAGATAGCACAATAAATATCTTCGCAATATGGAATGCGACCGTTTTCACTTTTGATAATACCGGCCTCTCCTGACGGTGACCGTATACTTTTTCATACGGCCAGTATCTTTTTTTGAACAGTTGACCCCTTATTTGCATGGGTTCCCTATCAGGCTTTGGTGATTTCTAAACACTGCTTTCCATTTTTTTCCATGACGCTTGTGCTGAGACACGTGCCCAGCCAAAACATGCCTGCATCACTTTTTGATTACGATACATATTCAATCTTTTCTTTTGGTTAATATCCATTTTCACCGGGTCGTTCCCCCCACGAGAAAAACGGATTCGGCTTCTTGAGGATCCTAAATCAGTGTATTGCATTTGCACTGATATATCGATTTTTTGAAAGTTGGTATGGTTCCTGCTCAATCCTATCTCCCGAACACAAGCGGTCGGCGCCAATAATTTCGTCCGCTCATGAAATAAATCGATAAAATAGCCAGGAGGTATGGGTATGTTCTCATTTTTTCAAAACGGCGGTACATTCATGTATGTGATCCTTTCGGTTTCCATTGTGGGTCTGGCCCTTTTTTGCGAACGCGCCGGATTTCTCTATTTCCGTCTCAAACTGAATACAGACAAGGCCTACCAAAAAATAATGGTTCATCTTGAAAAGGCGAACTATCGGGGCGCCATCGATGAGTGTACCCGGATTGAAAGTCATCCCCTGGGTCGAATTTTGAAAGCCGGTCTGCTCAAGTCAGACAAACGGGACAGAGAAATTGAAATGACCATAGAGGAAAATATTCTCAAAGAGATTCCTTATGTCAAAGCCAGGATTAACTATCTGGCACTCCTGGCCAATATCTCAACCCTGTTGGGGCTTTTGGGTACCATCATCGGATTGATCACGGCCTTTCAGGGCGTGAGTGAAGCCAGTGCCGCCATGAAGCAGGAAATTCTGGCGCACGGTATTTCCGTGGCCATGTTTACCACCGCCTTTGGTTTGATGGTGGCCATACCCTGTCTGGCAGGTTTTTATGTTCTAAACAACCGGGGCGATTATCTGGTGGATCAATTGGAGGAGAAAGCCCTGCGTCTGTTCAATACACTTTCGGCCATGAAACGAGAGAGGGAAGCCCAATGCCAGGTCTAAGGAAAAGAAGACATAGAGGAGAAACCGACGTGGATGTGGATATGGTACCGATCATGAATATGTTCCTGGTTCTGGTTCCTTTTCTATTGATGTCGGCCTCCTTTTTACACATCAAGGCCATCAACACATCCGTACCGGTCCTGGGGTCTACGGCCAACAAACCGGCAGTAAATCTAAACATCAAAGCCACCGTGGTGCTTGAGTTGAAGAAAGCGACCATCGATCTGTCTTTGAATGCCGAGGCATTGGAACCAGAAGTATTGGCCGGATGGAGCCGGGTATTTCCAAAAAATGGCGACGACCCCTTCCCGTTCCAGGTTTTGGCGGAACACCTGGAACAGATAAAAAATGCGTATCCAGCCAGCGATACTCTCATTATTGTACCCAATGGTGACGTACTCTACGACACCATCATCCAGACCATGGATGTGGCCCGGTACCGGGAAACAGACACCAAACTTTTTCCCAACGTCGTTATCTCAGGAAAAATCGGATAGGAGTCGCCCATGCGATCATATACAAGCAGACGAGCCGGCAGAACATTTAATCCACCCAAACTGAATATTACCTCGATGATGGATATGTTCACCATCATCTTGATCTTTCTACTGTTCTCATTTTCCAGCAAACCTGAATTAGCGGGTTTGGAAAAAAACATGGAACTGCCGCAATCCACGGCGAAAACGGATTATCAGGAAAGCATCAAACTGATCTTGTCCAGATCCACCTTGAAAATGGGGGATAGAATCCTTGCCAGAATAGACCATGACAGCATTGTCGGTCTGGATCCAAAAAATCTCAAGTCATCTGATCTTTACCGGGAGCTTTCCACCCGTGCCAAAACACAGGCAGAGATGGAATCCGAGCAAACGGAATCATTGTCCATCCTGCTTTTGTGCGACCGGCGGCTGCCCTTTAAAACCATCAACCATATAACCAAAACAGCGGCCCTGGCCGGATTTCCCAATTTCCAATTGGCTGTTTTAAAAAGGTGATGCTCATGCAACGCATTCCATATCTCAGGCCTGCTGCCATGAAGCGCTGGTTTTGTACCCATCTTCTGGCGATGCTTGCAATTCAGGTAATAGGCTGCCCGACAGCCTGGTCCCTGGATAAGAACCCGCAACTTCCCAAAGACAATGGGTCTGAGGGTCATCTGCTGGAACGGATCGACTTTGGCAATTCCTATATTCGGGGCCAAACCATTCAATCCGGAGCTGTATATCTTTTGCAACGCAAAAAAAGCGATATCGAAAGTCTGCTAAAACCACGCGAAAACTATCGCGAAGAAATTTTGAAAGATTTTCATGTACAGGAAGAAAATGCGCAACCCACGAAAGTGAAAGATTAAACCCCAATTGGAAATGGCTCAAATAAAAACAGGGGAAGCCAGCATGTTGAAATCAAATATAAGCACCAGCGAATTTGAATATAGAGACGAAAAGACTCCCATTGCCCAGGTTTTCGTGTTCAGAGATGAGACCTGTCTTGGATGGGATTATTTTTATAAGCATTCCATTCAAATCGGTAGCCATTCGGAATCCGATCTTTTTCTGGATCATCCATCCATTGCCGGCAAACATGCGGTCATTTATGTAAAAGGCGATAACATTGTTGTTTCGGCCAAAGCCCATGACGCTGATTTATGCGTCAACCACGTACACGTAATGTCCGCCATTTTAAGACCCCTGGATTTTGTAAACATGGGTCCTTTCACACTCAAGGTCAAAATTCCGGAAATAAAAGGCCACCCTTCTATAGACAGTAAAGGGCCCAAGAGAGTCCCCCGTCTTTCAATGAGACCCAAAGTCGTAGAGAAGTGGAAAAAACGACCACAAGAGAAAACGCAAGAGCCGTCAGATGCGAAAGCACGTGATTATCGCATCATCTTCAAAGGTGACTTAATAGAGGGCTTTAAACCGGAAACGGTCAAGGCCAACCTGTGCGCACTACTGCCTTCCGACCCCAATACCGTGACATCTTATCTTGAAAAACGACGGTCCCTGGTAACCCACAATATTTCCATGGATGCGGCTAAAAAATACTGCCTGGCCTTTAAAAAAGCAGGTGCCCGCTGCACCATCGAAGCCGTGGCAACCGATCCGAACAATCGATCCGAAAATGTGGAGAAAATCCCCGTGGTTTTCCCTTTACAAAAGGACACGACGGTTGAATTCGAACCCGGTGAAGATAAAAAGAAAGGTGCGCTCAACAAAGACAATGCCAGCACCAGCGCAAAGGTGCCGACACCCCAACCAGCCCAACAGATGCATCCGGATGAAGATGACGACCTGGAGGAAGAGGAAGTTATCCGACCCTTTTTAAAAACAGACCTGCTTGAAAGCGCCTACACCCAAGTATCTGTAGCCGAAAAAGCCTGTGTTCTGGAAATCATCAAGTTCAAGGACGACACCATTTTTGATCTGCAATATCTTTCGCCAAAGGAGAAATACAGCCTTGATAAAAGTGGAAAACGTTTCTGTCTGGCAAAATACACATCCAAAAAAGCATGTCATGTGTTTTTCAGGGGAGACCAGTCAGGCTTTATAACAAACCCGGGTAAGCCGGACAAGCGGTTAGCAGAGCTGTGTACCCGGGAGAATCTGCATCAAAAAAAGAAAAGAATTTTTTCCACGACGATCTCAACCGGGCAGACATGTCGCATCGAGGAGGATGGGTATCACTATCACCTTCAGCTGGTTCCCAGGCAGGATAGTCCCAAGGTATCCATATCGACAACACACAGTGTGCCATTTTACAAAAGCATATTAAAATCAAGCGGTCTGCACGTGTTCCTCATGGTCTTTATGAGTTTGTTTCTGTCGCTTCCTGAAATGCCGGGCCCAAAAGAGCCGGAATCCCATTTTGTAAAAATAGATATTCGTCAACTTCAAAAGCCGGAACCGCTGAGACCCGAACCAAAACCGCTCCCGCCAAAGGTAGTTAAACCCATAGAAACAAAGAAAACCGTAACGCAAAAAAAAGTGATACCCCCGCCTAAAAAGCGCGTACCTAAGACCGCGCAAAACACCAACCCGGCCAGTTCACCCAAAGCGGGTGGCGGAAGCGGAAAAACAGGCAACGTGAAGACACGTAATGTGAAAGAAACCGGTATCCTGGGACTTATCGGGGATAGCATTGGCCTGACAACCAAGGAAGCCCTGGCATCCGTAACCAATTTGGATATCGTTTCTTCTCCGGGAACGACGGGCAAAAATTTCAAAATCGGCGGTATTGCCGGGAAAATTCCCGGATCCAAGGTGGAACTCGTCGCAGGGGATGTCGTTCGTTCCAAGGGAACCCGACAGGTATTGAGAAGTGCCGGTATGGAGGGCAAGGGAGAGGTGGCTGCTCTCAGTAAAGGCCAGACCGGTCAAAACAAGGTCATGGCCATGGTATCTGTGGACCTGGATAAATCGGTTCGTGTCCAGGGGGGACTGTCCCGGGAAGAAGTCAAAAGAATCATCGATCAACATTTAGACGAAATCAGTTTCTGTTATGAAAATGCCCTCATGGATGTGCCATCCTTGATGGGTAATATTGTGTTCGAGTGGAAAATTTTAATGTCCGGAAAGGTGGGAGCGGTTCGAATCAAGTCCTCCACCATTCGTTCGAGCCAAATTCACAACTGTATTCAGGCTGCCATCAAATCCTGGCAGTTTCCCAAACCCCAAAATGCGGAAGTGATGGTTTCATATCCATTTGTTTTCGACATCGTGGGGTTTTAAGGAGCACACTTAAATGAAGACTTTGAAAATTATCAGCGTCATCTTTGCCGTTGTTCTCTTGCCCATTCCGAATGGTATCTGTGCAGACACCCTGGATGGCGAATCCGTGGCGGCGGTGCAGGACAGAGTTTTTTTCCGCTACCACGAGATCGACCTGGGTGTCGGATACATCCCGGATGACGATTTCTATGAATTGTTTCCCATTGAAATCGGTTACACATTCAGTTTCAACGATCATTTTGCCTGGAATGTGGTTGATGCCCATTGGATATACGATCATGAAAAAGATCTTAAAAATGATCTGGAGAATGATTTCGGCGTCACCCCTGATAATTTTGATCATATGACTTCCGCCATCCACAGCAACCTGGTTATCAAGTCTTTCTATGGAAAAAGCGTATACCGCAACAGCAAGGTGATCAACCATGAGACCTACTTCTTTGCCGGTGGCGGGGTGGTAAATTACGAAACTGAGCAAAGTGACGGCGATAGGAAATCGGACATGAGACCTTCCATCAGTATAGGGATAGGGAAAAAGTTTTTTGTCGGTCAAAACATATGTCTCAATGTGGAGCTGAGAGATTGGGTCAATTTCGACGAAAACGAAATAGACAATTATTTCTGGGTTGGCGTTACCGTAGGGTATCGATTCAATCTTTCCCCGAGGCATTCGGACCGGGATAAAACAGTGGAAAAAGCCAGTCAGTATCTGGAGTAGGTGAAGCTTATGAAATGGTTTATTATCATTCTTTTGGCTGTCAATCTAATAGGGTGCGCTGCTGCCATCCAACCGGTCGACGTGCAGGAACAGGTATCCGTAATCAACACGCCAGTACAGGATAACTCCTCCCCTGATCGTGTTGAATTTGAATTGGGATACCTGGCGTTTGAGAAAAAAAAGTATGCCAGGGCACGCGATCATCTATACCGCTATTTGGACACCCATACACCGGATGACACGGATTATGAATGGGCACAATTTTTCTTTGGTATTTCTTTGATAAGAACCGGCTTCTCCCATGCGGCGGTCGATATTTTGTCAGATCTGGTGACACGCAAACCAAATCCGAAGATCGTTTCCTATAGTCTCGAATTTTTGGAAGAAGTTACCCGGACACTCCCTTTTGACCGTGAAAAGGTTATTTTTCAAGTTCTAAGCGATCAGACTTATGGCTTTGTTGATCAACATCTCAGCGACTTCGTGAACTTTCACCAGGGCGTCTTTGACTGGCAACACGGATTCATTGATTGGGGTAATATCCATTTTAAAAGTATCACCCCTGATACCTACTATTTCAACAGGTACCGTTATCAGCTGGCCCTTTACCGGGTTTATAAAAATGAGCCCCAGGAAGCCATTAAAATCCTGGAGGATATACTGGCCATGACCGTAGATGACCTGGGATTCAAGAACGAGATTCAGCAAACCCTGGCACGTCTTTACTATGAGGTGGGAAGTTTTGAGGCAGCAGACAGAGTGTATCGAGAAACCGAAACGCCTATTTTAAAACAAGCGCACCATCTCCTGGAACGCGCGTGGGTTGACTATCGTACGGGCAGCCCTGAAACAGCCATGGGATATCTGTACGCATTTCGCGCACCCAGTTTTCAGAATTTTTTTACACCTGAATACTATATCCTCAAGTCTTTTATCTACAAGTCGGTATGCCACTATGAAAAGGCGCTGGCTGTTATCAAGGAGTTCGATCATCACTACGGTACAGCGCTGGCTGCCATTCACGAGCGCACCAATATCAAAGACAACCCGGCCTTGCTAAGAGTTATTCTCAATCAAAAACAGATCAAGACGGCCTGGAATTTCCTTATGCTCCTGGAAAAGGAGCACCAGGAGACTGCTCTGATTTCAGACCTGCAAATGCAGGAATATCTGG
>JASJGV010000473.1:0-2637 GCA_033791325.1 Desulfobacterales bacterium
TTGTTTACCCTACGGGAAAGCCGGAGCACTTCAGATTCTGTGTTACTGAGGGTTCGAAGTAAATAACTACGACTTCACCCTCAGGCGCCTTGACTCTGAAGCCCTCCGGCTTTTGCAACACTGGGGTTTACCTACAACCCCAAATCGTCCGCAATTCCTTTCATGGCCTCCAGACTGAGAACAATGAAATCATTGAGAGGCATACCCATTTTTTCGCATTCCATAATTCTTTCCCTGCTCACTGCGCGGGCAAAATGTTTTGTTTTCATTCGCTTGGTGATGGATTTGGGTTTGACGCTGGTAAGTTTCTTGTCCGGGTAGACCAGTGCTGTTGCCACAATCAAACCGGTGATGGTCTCGGCGCACGTCAAGGCATACTCAAACCGTGTAGTCCGCTCGAGCCCCAGGCCTTCTGCATTGTGTTTCTTGATACCCTCCAGAATTTGTGGCAACACGTTTTTTTCTGAAAGGATTTTCTCCGTTTCAAGACCATGGGTGGCAGAATCCTCACCGGTGATCTGGTAATCCAGATCATGAAGCAGCCCGGAAAGACCCCAGATGGTTTCATCTTCATCATATTTTCTTGCCAGAGAACGCATGATGGCTTCGGTTGCGACACAATGGGAAATGAGTCTGGGGTTTTCAAGATGCGTTTCAAGAAGCGCCATGGCCTGGTCTCGCGTAATGCCGGCATCAGTATCGGTTGACATGCTGAGTCTCCTACAATAAGCTTTTAAGTGTTCAAGACTTCGAGGGTTCGAGAGGAAACTTTCAGTATTTAGCCATAAGCGGCTTAAAGCTTACAGCTTTTGGCTAACGCTGTTTCCTTCTGATCACAGAACCCCGGGCCATGTTTTTATCCCCTTGAACCCTGGGATCCTGGACCCCTTGAACCCTGAGTTTTATATAACATGTATGGGAAAAAAGGCAAGCATGCCGGAGCGGTCTGCAGGCTTATGGTTATTTTTGTAAAGGAGGGGAACGGCAGAACATGCCAGACGCTGTGAAACATCATCCTGATAAAAGATCCCGGCTCCGTCGTAGGAAAGATGTCCCCTGTGCCTGCTGCCGTGCCATAACCCCATTCAATTGGACCTGTCGGTGTGGATTTGCCATTTGTCAGGCATGCATGAACGAGAATGTCTGGGGTATGTCCTGCAACCACATTATCTGGCAGTGCCCCGACTGTGGGGACTGGAACGGATTTGGGAATCAGTAAATATAGCTATAAGTGGTAAGCCATAAGCCCTTAGCTGCTTACCGCTTATAGCTTACTGCTTAAGGCTTATGACACGAGGTCACCATGTTCGGTCAGATAACTATTTCACTCTGGGTGTTTCTGTTACTGGTGTTGATTGCTGCCATCGCGATTCTTGACCGGATTCTGATTCCCAGTACGCGCTGGTTCCTGCGCCGCCGCATCAATCGAGTCATAGATGAAATCGGCACTCGCCTCGACATAGAAATCCGCCCCTTTCAACTCACCAAGAGACAGGTTCTCATCGATCGTCTTGCTTATGACCCGAGCGTACTGGAGGCCATCAAGACGTTTGCCAGAGACCACGATATGCCCATGGAGATCGTACAGAAAAAGGCCATGACATATGCCCGCGAGATCGTTCCGTCGTTTAATGCGTATCTCTATTTTCGAATTGGTTACTGGGTTGCAAAAAAGATTGCCAGAATATTATACCGGGTAAGAGTCGGACTGGTTAAAGAACATCAGTATGCGGTCATCGATCCGGACTCTACGGTGGTTTTCGTTATGAATCACCGTTCCAACATGGATTATGTACTGGTAGCCTTCCTGGCTGCCGAGCGGACCACGCTATCTTACGCTGTGGGCGAATGGGCCAAGATTTGGCCTCTGCAGATGTTGATCCGGGCCATGGGTGCATTTTTTGTTCGCCGGAATTCAGGGAACCCCTTGTACCGTTGTGTTTTGGAACGGTATATTTACATGGCAACCCGTGAAGGGGTCTGCCAGGCGGTTTTTCTGGAGGGCGGCCTGAGTCGGGACGGGTATCTCCAGAACCCTAAACTTGGTCTGGTCGATTATATGTTGCGTCAATTCGATCTGTCTACCGACCGGGATATTGTTTTTATCCCTGTGGGAATTAATTACGACAGGACCATCGAAGATCGGAGTCTTTTACGTGGCCTGAATCCCGAGGCCGTAAAAAGAAGCTGGTGGTTCGTTTGCCGGACCACCGGCATCTTTATTCTCCGCAGCCTGGCCCTCATGATTCTCAGCCGCTGGCGCCGGTATGGGTATGCGTGCGTCAATTTTGGAACACCCCTTTCTATCAAGACCTACTGCCGGGGCCAGAATGTCGATTTCAAGAGCCTGGATCGCTCCCGGCGGTTTCCTGAAGTCGAAAGGCTGTGTCGTCGGCTCATGCAGACTGTCGCCGACGTTATTCCGATACTGCCCATATCCCTGGTGTCGACCGTTTTTCTGGAAAATATGGACACCGAGATGGACATTCTTGAGGTGGAGGAACGGAGTTTTCAACTCATAAACATGCTAAGGGACAAGGGCGCCCCTATTTTTGAATCCCCTCGGAGTACCAGGGTTCACGCCATCGCAGATGCAATCGATTTGATGCTCTTGCGACGCATGATCAAAGCGACCGG
>JASJGV010000474.1:0-2745 GCA_033791325.1 Desulfobacterales bacterium
AAGGAAAAGGGCGCCCCCATTTTTGAATCCCCTCGGAGTACCAGGGTTCACGCCATCGCAGATGCAATCGATTTGATGCTCTTGCGACGCATGGTCAAAGCGACCGGTGATCAGTTCAAGGCCTCATCTGAAGAATCAAAATTATTGTCTTACTATGCCAATGCCATAAAACACTGGCTCTAACGAGTTAACATCTTTGGTTTTTTTTCCAACCCTTGTATCCCCCTCGGACCCTCAAACCCTTCATTTGGATGGAGATAACTTGTTAGATTCCCAGTATATCCTCGATCTCCCTGAGGGAACGGATGTGATATTCGGCGGACATGGATTTGTTGTCGTATGCGACCAGGGGGACTTTGGCGGCCTTTGCTGCGGTTTCATCCACCTTGGAGTCGCCCACATAAAGCATCTGCGGAGCTGAGACTTCAAAAAAATCGAGAAGCCGAAGCAGTTGATCCGGATATGGCTTTGGATGGGAAACGTCATTTGCGGATACGATAAGATCAAAGTATGGCGCGATGTCATGCACCTCGAGAAGCATCTGCATGGAGTCTGAACGGTTGGTGGCGATGGCTGTTTTGTAGGTGGGGCGCAATTTTGCCAAGAGCGACATCAGTGACGGCTCCATTTTCATGGCTCTTACAAACGGTGTATAACTCATCTGTTTTTTGGCGGTCGAAGCTTTTTGGAGACTCTGAGGGTCTTTGAACAAGTACGCCAGGGATTCCTGTACGGTATGCATGTGGACAAAGGAAAACTGCTTTTCCGTCATCTCCACCATATCCAGTTGATTGAGAAGGGTATTGTAATAGGCCCTGTTGGATTCTGCGGTGTCAAAAAGGACACCATCACAATCAAAGGCGATCACTTTGTAGTTCGACATGGACACTCCTGTTGTGACTCTCCAAAATCCCTATGATTCAGGCGTCTCCTGAGTTTTCTTGGGTTCCAGAATATTGCCGTACACCCGAATGATGAGCTTCGGCCGGATTTGACTGTCCGTTGTCAGGGTGAGAAGATCCATGTAGCGGCCCTTATCAGTCTTTGTATTTTCAATGAGAAGTGTGTAGGCGTTTCCCTGGTCGGGTTTTCCCCCTGTAAGTGTGTACTTGATGAAGGTACCACCCCTTGCGGTTATGTCGACAATCTTAAAGGGATACTTGGCCGTGGGTGCTATTGTTACCGGTACCGAGATCCGTGCCCCTGAATACCCGGTCAGACGGACGTATTTCGGCTTCAAATCGACAAACTTTTCCACCTGACCAGAGATGGTCAGGGTGAATTTGGGATTTGCCGGATCGTTGGTATGAATGATGGCGGTCTTTTTTAAAGCGCTTCCACCGTAACTGCCGGTTCCCAGTTTCAATGTGACTTTTCCCTCTCCACCGGGAGGGATCTGCCTCGTAAAAGAGGTCGCGGTGCAACCTCAGCCGGTTTTGACGCTGGTAATTTCCAGCTCAGCAGTTCCTTTGTTTTGCACAATGTAGTCGTGCTCGACTTCCTGCCCACTCACCACCGACTCAAACTGAAATGAAGGCTCGGGTACATACATGGACGGCCCCCCGGGGGTGTCCATGCTCTGGCCGAATACCGAAAAAGGGATCAATACGAAAAGAATTGCCCAGCCACAGATGTGCATCATATTCCTATCTCCCAACCCGGCTAAGCCGGAAAAGAAAAAAACTTTGATCATGAAATCACGGAATCAGGGAACCACGAAACCACGAAAAAAACCGTAAAGGGTCTTGGGGAATCGCTGTTCTCAGGAAAGCATAATCTAATGGGCGTCTCGTCAAATGTCAAGACAATCAACTGTCTTCCGGGTCCTATCATGTTTGTCAGAATGCTGTTCCGAAATTGCTTCGGAAAATACCCTCAAACAACCGTTCGTACTTGCGGTTTAACACTTCAATATTCGATATTTCTTGTTCGACATTGGACATTCTCTTTTTTATTCCTCACCAAATCGGTAGAGCCTTTCCAGGCCCTCCACCGGAGGTGGAGGGTTTATATCAGGATTAATATATAGTTGACTGATTTACATCATAAAAACAGGGTCTATATCGATGGTGATTTTGACATGCCGGTTGCTTATCAGAGAAGGGTTCTGAGCCATCAGGTCGTGGATATAGCTGTGAAGTAATCCGGTCTGATTACCTTTGAACAGGATCTGCCATCGGTATCTTGAGGCTATTTTGGCATAGGGGGCTTCGATGGGTCCCATCATCACGATGGTTTCCCTGAAATTTTTATCGTTTCTGAATAGTGTGTTACAGGCTGATCCAAGAGCCTGGGACTGTCGACGGACTTCGATCTTGTCACGCCCGGAGAGGATGATCTGAATCATTCGAGAAAAAGGTGGATAATTCAGGTCTTTTCGAAAGATGATTTCCTGGTTGTAAAACTGACGCACGTCCTGCTTTTGGGCGCATAAGATGCTGAAATGCTCCGGATTGTAGGTCTGGAGTATAACATTGCCGGGACTGTCCCCTCTACCGGCCCGGCCGCTCACCTGAGCAAGGAGCTGAAAGGTCTGTTCACCTGCTCTGAAGTCCGGGAAACTGAGTGAAAGGTCGGCACAGATAACCCCTACAAGTGTGATATTCGGATAATCATGCCCTTTGGCAACCATTTGTGTGCCGATGAGAACATCGATGCTGCCATCCTTCAAGCCTTTGAGAATTTTTAAGACGGAGCCTTTATGAACGACTGTGTCCCGGTCCATTCTGGCGATGTTTTTGTCCG
>JASJGV010000475.1:0-3500 GCA_033791325.1 Desulfobacterales bacterium
TATCACGGTATGGCGCCGACAGTCAGCCAGTTGGTTTCCGAAGGCCTAATGGAAGCCAAATCTGTAGGCCAACTTGCTACCTACAAAGCTGGTTTGCTCCTTGCAAGAACCGAAGGTGTTATCCCCGCACCTGAAACCAATCATGCCCTGGCATGCGTGGTGGATGAAGCCAAAAAGGCCAAAGAAGAAGGCAAGGAAAAAGTGATCCTCTTCAATTGGAGCGGTCATGGTTTGATCGATCTTACCGCTTATGAAAAGTACCTGTCCGGGCAACTGGATGATATAGTCCTCGACGAAGATGCCATGCAGGAATCCCAGAAAGTGCTGTCTGAATATCCAAAACCGGAGCTGTTGAAAAGCCGCTAATCGCTCAGGACCTGCAGTCATTCGAAAATAAAACGCTCTTCGTATCAGATACGGAGGGCGTTTTTAAATTTTTGACAATTATATTCCTGAAATATCGGGAGTTGAGCCCTTTACAAGCAAAACATATTCAGATAGAAGAATACCAAAATTGTGGAGATGCTGAAAAAATAACGATTCGATATCGAGGATGCCATACAAACATTTTTTCAGCGGCATCCTCGTTCAAACCAGAGGAGTAAAAATGAAAGTTCTTGTGAGTGATCAACTGGGTGAAATCGGGATCAGGATGTTCCAGGAGGAAGAGGGCATAACAGTTGATGTTAAAACGGGCTTAGCTCCGGAAGAGCTCAAAGGGATCATCGGGGAGTATCATGCTCTGGTGATTCGGAGTGCCACCAGAGTCACGGCAGACCTCATTGGTGAAGCAAAAAAACTCAAAGTTGTCGGGAGGGCCGGCATCGGCCTGGACAATGTTGACATCCCAACGGCCACCAAACACGGCATCATCGTCATGAACACACCCACGGGTAATGTGGTAACAACGGCAGAGCATGCTATTTCCATGATGATGGCGTTGACCAGGAACATCCCCAGGGGGACGAGTTCCTTGAAATCCGGACGATGGGATAAAAAACTGCTGCAGGGTAGAGAAGTTTTCAATAAGAACCTGGGTGTTGTTGGCTATGGAAAAATCGGTTCCCTTGTCGCAGACAGGGCACGGGGTCTTAGAATGCGGGTTATCGTTTACGACCCCTTTGTCTCTCCAGAGCAGATTCAGAAAGATGGTTTTGAAAGTGTTTCCCTGGAGGACCTTTACCGAAAAGCTGATTATATCACCATTCATGTTCACAAAATAAAAGAGACCACCGGACTGCTCAACAAAAAAGCCTTTGATCAAATGAAGAATGGGGTCATGGTTATCAACTGTGCCAGGGGCGGGATTGTCAATGAAAAGGATCTTGACGATGCCATTGCTTCGGGTAAAGTCGCCGGTGCTGCGCTGGATGTCTTCGAAACCGAACCCCCAGGCACCTGTTCTCTGGTTGAGCATGAAAATGTTATCTGTACCCCTCATTTGGGCGCTTCAACAAAGGAAGCCCAGACAAATGTTGCCGTTGCAGTGGCCAGACAGATTATTGATTATCTGAAAACAGGCACCATCAGCAATGCCGTTAACGCGCCATCGGTTGCAGGTGAGTTGCTAAAAAAGATAGGACCCTATCTGAATCTGGGTGATCGAATCGGGTGTCTGGTGCCTCAGCTATGCAAAGGTGCTGTCAAGGAGGTGGACATCGATTATGCCGGTGATTTTCAGGGCATGGATCTCACACCCATTACCACCAGCGTATTAAAAGGCCTGCTGACCCCCATGGTCAAAGACGATGTCAATTATGTGAATGCAAACGTACTGGCCCAGGAAAGAGGCATCAAGGTATCTGAAACCACGACCTCTGATCCAGATGAGTATATCAATCTGATAACCGTGAGAGTGTTGACCACGGAAGGGACCTGCGATATTTCCGGGACTATATTCGGCAAGAAACGGGCCGCCATCGTTAAAATAGATGATTTTCATCTCACCATGGAACCAAAGGGTCATTTTGCTTATATCCGCAATGTCAACAAACCAGGTGCATTTGGCAGCATCACCTTATTGTTAGGCCAGCGTGGTCTCAACATCAGCCGCATGAATGTGGGGGAAAGTGCCGAAGGAGACATCAATATTGTGTTTCTGGCCACGGATACGCCGATTCCGGATGACGTTTTAAAGGATATGGAGGTGTTGCCATTGGTGGAATGTATCAAGATAGTGGAACTCTGATGACCAAGTCGCAATCATGGCATCTTCTTTCAGTTTTACACATATTTCCGTTTTCTTTTATGGCCTTGGTATACCTTTGATTCTTTCTTGATTGACTGTCGCGGTTCGCCACCACCGGAGGGCAAGATATTCTTGTCTTCCGAGGCGACCCATATAAACCGTGACGCGGACTTTATACCCTTGTAGGCAGGGACCCTGAAACGGCGTACATGGAAACTGCAGCGTATCAAGCGTTGTTCAAATATCTTGTCTGGCTCAGCCGACCACACAGCCAGGCATCCCTTTTTACACAATGCCTGCTGACAAGCCCTAATTCCTTCTCGGCTGTACAAAAGATGGTTCGATGAGTCGGTCATGGCGTTTGGGCCATTATCGATATCCAGCAATATGACATGGAACTTTTTCCTGGCTCGTGAAATAAGCTCGACGATATCGCCTGTGGATACCTGAACGCGTTCATCGCCAAGGGGCTGACCATTGAGATTACCGAAATACTCACGATTCCAATCCACAACAACGTCTAACAGTTCGCCCACCGTCACCTGGGCGTGGGGGCCCAGCATGTCCAGGGTCTGGCGTAGAGTATAACCCATCCCCAGTCCGCCGATGAGGATGCTGGGTGCTCTGTTGTCGGTCAGATGCCCGCAACCCAGACGGGCCAGCGCAAGTTCTGACTCATGTTGGCGACTGTGCATTAAATCCTGGTCATTGATCCTGATTAAAAAATCACTGCCATGCTTATAAAGCACCATCTTACCGCCATCTGGTGTGCGGGCGGTCGCTATTTTAATTCTTGGGTTCATGGAAATATGCCTTATCGCTTATGCCTGGGTCTGCCTTGAATAGAAGGTTTCGAAGTAGGCGAGGGTGATCTGGATGGCTTTTTTCCCGACTTGATGCGCTTACTGCTGGGATACGGTTTCGATTTAGATCTCGAAGATTTGGCCCTACGGGCTCTTTTATTTCTTTTTGATGCAGTTCTTTTGGCAACTATTTCTTTTAGGTCCTTGTCTGCCTTTATTTCACTGGCCTTACTGTTGGGACGCAGGAGGACAAAATCGGGTACATCGCTATCCTCTGTGTAGCCGTCAACCATTTGCACAGGGATTTTCTGTTTCAGCCAATCTTCGATGGTCTGAAGATAGTGTTTTTCATCCTGACTGACCAGAGAAATGGCAAGCCCCTTTTCAGACGCACGACAGGTGCGACCGATACGGTGAATATAATCTTGGGGGGTTCGCGGAATATCATAATTGATCACCAGGGGTAGATTGACAATGTCAAGACCTCTGGCGGCCACATCCGTTGCAAC
>JASJGV010000476.1:0-4310 GCA_033791325.1 Desulfobacterales bacterium
TCCTTTAAAGAATGGCAAACCCGTGACCCAGGAGGCGTTCCTTAAACTTAACAAGAAAGAGCAGGAGCGTATAGAGACGGCGGTAAAGTCATTTCAGGGAGAAATTGAAACCTCTCTAATGGAAGTCCGCAAGATCCGGCAGGAGCAGGTGAAAGCGCTTGAATCACTGATGACCGAGATCGCGTTATCGGTGGTCAGTGAACAGATGGAATTTATACTGGAAACATATGATGACTGCCCGGAAATAAAGGCCTATCTTGAGGAAGTTCGTGAGCACATCGTGAGGAAAGTAAATGACTTTCTTCCCAGTCGGGAACCGGTTGATAAGACACAGACACTTTTGTTTCCAGAAACCTCGCGCGCCTTTCACAAATACAAGGTAAATGTTCTCGTTGACCACAAAGATACCCAGGGCGCACCCGTCATTTTCGAGCCCAACCCGACCTATCAGAATGTCTTTGGTCATATCGAAAAAAAACCTCATATGGGGGGCATGATAACCGACTTCACCATGGTCAAGGCAGGTTCTTTTCTCCAGGCTGACGGCGGTTTTCTCATCATGGAAATCGAATCCCTGCTGATGTATCCCGTGGTGTGGGAGTCTTTGAAGAGGGTATTGCGCAACAAACGTATTATCGTTGAGGACATGCCCGGCGGACAAAGCGTTGCTGCATCTTCGCTTCGTCCTCAGCCGATTCCAACCGATGTGAAAGTTCTTTTACTCGGAGGATATGAGCCATTTCAAACGCTCCAAAACTTTGATCCCAAATTCAATAAAATCTTCAAGGTCCGGGCCGATTTCGATTATGAAGTCGAACGAACGGACAAGACCGTTCAGCAGTATGCACAGTTTGTGGCCAGGGTATGCCGGGCGGAAAAATTACTTCCATTTTCTCCACACGGTGTGGCGGCCCTGGTGGAATTTGGTGAAAAATATACATCCAACAAAAACAAGCTGTCCCTGAAATTTGGTGCCATTGTCGGCATTGTAAAGGAAGCCGACTACTGGGCACGCAAAGAAAGCAGCACGCTTGTTTCCGAAAAACAGGTCATCAAAGCTTTTAACGAGCACCGATTTCGATATAACCTATACGAGGAAAAGATCCACGAATCCTACAGCGATGGGACCGTTCTGATCGATGTGACGGGAGAGGTTGTCGGGCAGGTGAACGGACTGGCCGTCCACCAGATTGGAGATATTTCATTCGGCCGGCCATCCCGCATTACGGTTGAGACATTTATGGGTAAAAAAGGACTTGTCAATATTGAACGGGAGGCGAATCTGAGTGGCAGTGCTCACGACAAGGGTGTATTGACGCTTTCCGGGTATCTGGGGCGAACGTTTGCACAGAATCAGCCCCTGAACCTTTCCATCAGTATGACATTTGAACAGAGTTATCATGAAGTAGATGGCGACAGTGCTTCATCCACCGAGTTGTATGCCATTCTCTCCAGTCTTTCCGGGCACCCGATTGATCAGGGAATCGCTGTAACGGGTTCTGTCAATCAGAAAGGAAAGATTCAGGCCATCGGTGGCGTGAATCAGAAAATTGAGGGTTTTTTTGATGTCTGTAAAACCAAAGGGCTCACCGGTCGCCAGGGTGTCTTGATACCGGCTGTCAATGTGAAAAACCTCATGTTGAAAAAGGAAGTCGTCGATGCGGTCGAAAAAGGCGATTTTCATATCTATAAAGTGACGACGGTCGAAGAAGGGGTACAGATCTTGACCGCAACCGAAGTGGGCGCGCCCGACAAAACCGGTAATTATCCTGAAGGGACACTTTATGGCGATGTTCAGAAGAAGCTCAAAAAATATCTCCATCAGGAAATGAAGCTTCGTTTTGGTAATAAACTTTCAGAGGATGCGGCCGGCAGGGGAACCCGTCCATGATTGTCAAGCAGATCAAACTCTCCAGAATGGACACTTTCTGTTACCTGGTTGGAGACAGGAAAACAAAGACTTGCGCACTTATCGACCCGGCGTTCGACACCCGGAGGATTCTCAATATTGCAGGGGAGATGGAATTCGAGGTCACGCATGTGATCAACACCCACTGTCACTCTGACCACACTGCCGGGAACAGGGCAATTATTACCGCAACCGGGGCGAAACTCCTGATTCATGCTATAGATGCTGAACGCCTGAAGACAATTCTGAACAGTACGTTTTCACATGTTCTGGGCGGCAGGTCTTCACCAAAGCCGGATATTCTTCTCCAGGATGATGACGTCATTGCTATCGGCGCCACGTGCCTGAATACAATCCATACACCCGGGCATACGCCTGGCGGGATCTGTCTGTACGCCGAAGGGCATGTGTTTACTGGTGACAGCCTGTTTGTCGAGGCCGTGGGCCGCACCGATCTTCCAGGAGGGTCATCCGCTCAGTTGCTGCAATCGATCAAAGAAAAGATATATACATTACCCGGTACCACCATTGTATGGCCGGGGCATGATTATGGACCGACACCGAGTTCAACCGTTGCTGACGAAATAAGGAACAACTCCTTCACGCATTGAGCCGAACACGTCATTTCCTATCAAAAAAATTGTTGAATTTTTTTTCTTCCGTCTTATGTTATTCACGTTTTCATTTACGATCAAAACAGGGAGGGCATGTATGATTCATGTCGAAAATCTGACCAAATATTATCATGATTTTTGTGCAGTCGATAACTTCAATCTGGATGTGCACAAGGGAGAGGTCTTGGGAATGCTGGGTCCTAACGGTGCCGGTAAAACCACCTTTATGCGCATGCTGACCGGTTTCCTGAAGCCTAGCGAGGGTACCATCCGGGTGAAAGAGCTTTCAATGGAATCCGATGCCCTGGATGTCAAAAAACTGATGGGTTACCTGCCCGAATCAGCCCCGCTCTACAAGGACATGCTGGCATATGATTATCTGCTGTATGTGGCCGGTATACGGGGTATCCGTGACGAAAAAATTGCAGCACGAATCAGGTATTTATCTGACCTATGCGGTTTGAACAACATGATACACAAGCCTATCGGAGAGCTTTCCAAGGGATACAAGCAGCGTGTGGGGTTGGCGCACGCCATGATGGGCGATCCGGAAATCCTGATCCTGGATGAACCCACTTCCGGACTGGATCCTAATCAGATCGTCGAGATCCGTGATATCATCAGACAAATCGGAAAAGAAAAAACCGTCATCCTGTCCACACACATTCTAAGCGAAGCTGAGGCAACCTGCGATCGGGTAGTGATTGTTCACAAGGGAAAAATTGCCGCCGATGACCGTACAGAGAATTTAAAGGTTGCCAGTGACCAGGAAAACCATCTCAACTTGTCGATACACAACGCGGACCCGGAGGCTGTCCGGACGTTGCTGGAGGGCGTCGAAGGGGTTCAGCAGGTCAATATGACGGATGCCGCCGAAAATGCCCTCTCAATAAAACTGAGTTGTGAAAGTGGACGGGACGTCAGGGGCCCGGTATACCTGGCAATCAAGGATACCGACTGGGTTTTGACCGAATTGACTCTGGAAACGCAAACATTGGAATCAATTTTCAGACAGATCACACTGGAGAGCTAACATGAAGCAGGTACTTCATATATTCAAGAAAGAATTCTACGCATATTTTCTGTCCCCCATCGCCTATATCGTTATTTCCATCTTTCTTGTTGTCACGGGATGGTTTTTCTTTTCGACTTTTTTTATTTATGACCTGGCCAGCATGCGCAATTTTTTTGGCATGATGCCGATCATTTTTTCCTTTGTGGCGCCGGCAGTCACCATGCGGCTTTTTTCGGAAGAGCTCAATGTCGGGTCTTATGAACTCTTGCTGACCATGCCGGTAACGATTCGCCAGGTCGTGTTGGGTAAATTTCTGGCTGGAACGATTTTCATGGCCATGATGCTTTTGCCGACAATTTCATACCCGTTGACCATCTCCTTTCTGGGGGAACTGGACTGGGGTCCTGTCGTCGGCGGGTATATCGGGACATTTCTGTTGGCAGGCTCTTATTGTGCCGTGGGCTTGTTTGCCTCATCCCTGACACGTAACCAGATCATTGCGTTCATTATCGGTCTGGCCATCTGCTTTGGCCTGACCATGTTGAACAAGATGCTGTTTTTTATGCCGGAAACACTTTTGGGCTTCCTCAGCTACCTGGGTGCCGATACGCACTTTGCCAATATTTCAAAGGGCATTATAGACACAAGAGATCTGCTTTACTTTGGGAGTGTTATATTTATGGGGCTTTATGGGACGCATCTATCGATTGAAGAAAGGTGCTGATTTGATGAATTCGTAAAAGTCGAATTCATATAGTGTTTTGTGTTTAGT
>JASJGV010000477.1:0-5528 GCA_033791325.1 Desulfobacterales bacterium
GTGGTCTCAAATCCGAACAGAACCCCAAAGACAACGTAATAGCCATTGACGGCAAGCCCGCTAACGTGTTACAATTAAAAATAAATTACGCATTTACGTTTGATGGTAAGGCGATTGATGGGGTTAAATCATAATTTAGAACGGCTGTTAAAACGCAGGGATTGAAGATTGCGGTATACCTTTGACAGCCTAGTTGATTATGAAAGGTGGTACGCTTAAAGACTTGCAGGAACAACTTGGATATAAAACCATGACCATGACTTTAAGATATAGCCATCTTTCACAACATCACAAAAAAAGGCGGTCAATCTATTTAATGGATTGACCGCCAAATCTTCTGTGACACAAAAACCCGACCGGTGAAAAACAGCAATTTGCAAGTCGCTGAGATCATTGGTCGGGGTGATCCCGCTCATAAGCGGGGCGACCCCTTGATATAATTTTTATAGTAATGGTCGGGGCGAGAAGATTTGAACTTCCGACCCCTTGAACCCCATTCAAGTGCGCTACCAGACTGCGCTACGCCCCGACTGTGGACGACAACTTAACACCGCTTTTCCAGCATGTCAAGAAATCCCGCCGCAAAATATCATACAAGAATGATTGTAAGTAAATACTTGATCTTATAACAAAAATATGCTAACAAACTTCAGTATGGAAGCAAAAATAATTAAACCGGCCCGTTTATCTCCAGGTGATGTTATCGGCATTGTGGCACCGGCGGGGCCTTTTGAAATAGAACTTTTTGAAAGGGGAGTAGCTGCCATCAAGAAAATGGGATTCGAGGTGCTAATACCGGAAAACCTACAGAACCCCGTCAGGTACCTGGCTGGTACGGATGCGCATCGGGCATCGCTGCTCAGCGACTTGTTCAACTCCCCGGATATCAATGGTATTATCTGTGCCAGAGGTGGTTATGGGTCCATCCGTATTCTCGATCGTATCGATTACGACCAGCTCCGACAGCATCCAAAAATATTTCTCGGTTTCAGCGACATCTCGGCGTTACTTTCAGCTATTGCAGCCAGGGGCGACCTGGTGGTTTTTCATGGCCCGAATATCACCACACTCGGCATGGCAACCCCGCAGACAAAAGCATCTTTTTACCGTGCGGTAACTTCAGACCAGCCTCTTGATATCAAGTCTGAAAAGCCCAGAGTGGTCAGCCCTGGCAAGTGTACCGGCATCGTGTCCGGCGGAAATTTGACAACTCTTTGTCATTTGTTGGGAACGCCCTATTCACCGACATACAGGGGCCGAATTCTTGTGTTGGAGGACACCGGAGAGGCATCTTACAGAATCGACCGGATGCTGTTTCAGATGAGGATGGCAGGCTGCTTTCAAGGCGTTTCAGGTGTTGTTCTTGGCAGTTTCCAGGATTGTGGGAACTATGAAGGGATATGCGAGATCACATCCGATTTCTTCGAAGATATACAGATTCCCATTCTGGGAGGGTTTGAGATCGGTCACGGTAAAGATAACCTGACACTCCCCATGGGCATCAGGGCCACCCTTGATACGGATCAGGGAGCTTTAGTGTATCATGAGGCTGCATTAGTTTAGTCCCTTAACTGTAAACTTTGTGTATTTCGTGGCAAAAAAATAAAAGCAATCACGAAAACACGAAATAGGGAAAGCACGAAATATTTAATATCCTTTTTCGTGACTTCGTACTTTCGTGTTTTCGTGATGAAAGATCTTTTTCTTTTCATATTTATCCGAATTGGATTAGTAAAATTATATGGGGCACCTCTGTATGTTTTCGTTGGATTCCGCGCAGAGATTAATGAAAGATGCTGTCTCAGATGGTGTATTCCCAGGTGGTGTACTGCTGGTATCTCAGAATGGCGATGTCCTGATTCACGAGGCTTTCGGGCTGGGTGATCTGACCACCGGGATACCGGTTTCGACCCGGACTATTTTCGATCTGGCGTCACTAACCAAACCCCTTGTAACCACCCTGGCTGTCATGAAACTGATGGAACGTGATCTTTTATCTCTGGACCACACCCTGGGTGACGTGATGCCCACCTGCAGGGGAACGGACAAGGCTGGGATTTCCGTCAGGCATCTGTTGTACCACAACTCAGGTTTGCCTGGCTACCGTCCCTATTTCAAGGAACTGGCCGAAGAGACCCAAACCGGTAGAAGAGATTCAATCCTGACCAGGGTTCTGGATGAACCGCTGGCACATTCTATCGGGGAAAGGATGGTATACAGCGACCTGGGTTTTATTCTCCTGCGCGGGATTGTTGAAACGGTCAGCGGCCATCGTCTCGATGATATTGTGCGGGACGAGATTTATCTTCCTCTGCAGCTTACGGATCTCTTTTTTGTGGATGTGGAGAATCCACGGCCGAGTGAGCGGTTTGCTACAACCGAGGACTGCCCCTGGCGTCATACCCGGATTCGGGGTGTCGTCCATGATGAAAATGCCTATACCGTGGGTGGGGTCGATGGCCATGCCGGATTGTTCGGGACCACGGTCGATGTTCATTGCCTGCTCGTGGAAATTCTTGCCACGTATTCCGGTGGCCGGTCTTGTCACATTTTTGAATCGGGTCTGCTCCGAGAGTTCCTGGACTATGAAAAAGGAACAGAGCGGGCACTTGGGTTCGACCGGCCGGCCGCAAAGGGATCGGCCGCTGGCGGCTATTTTTCACGGAATAGTGTCGGGCACCTGGGCTTCACAGGCACCTCTTTCTGGATGGACCTGGATCGTTCGATTATCATCATCCTGTTGACCAATCGGGTTCATCCGTGTCGTGACAATGAAAAAATCCGGGCTTTCCGACCCATCCTGCATGATGCGGTTATGGAAACCTTACTGGACGGCTCGCAAGGTTCGTTTTAGGTTTTAAGTGTTAGATGGAGAAATTTTATTCTTGTTATAATTTAAGATCTTTGATAGCGATCATCTGTTACAAATAGTGATTGCAGGGATCGGTCAAAATAGGAATTAAAATAATTTTGCGTGAAAACAAAGCGGACAATTTAACCTCAAAACAGGCAATCTCTTTGCCCTGATGAGCGACATTGTCGCGTACCATAACATCGTGTAACCATTTTATTCTTTAGAGTAGGGGAGCTATGAACTTTTTCTTCGACAAACTTCTGGGTGTTTTTTCAAGTGATCTTGCCATAGACCTTGGTACGGCTAATACACTGGTTTACGTCAAGGGCAAGGGGATCGTGTTGAGTGAGCCGTCGGTGGTGGCTATACGAACCGATGCGCGTGCAAAAAACCGTATCCTGGCGGTGGGGCTGGAGGCCAAGAATATGGTAGGCCGGACTCCGGGCAATATCGTTGCCATCCGTCCTTTGCGGGATGGGGTTATCGCGGATTTTGATATTACAGAAGCCATGCTTCGTCATTTCATTCATAAGGTTCATAACCGGCATAAATTTGTTCGGCCTAGAATCATCATAGCAGTCCCCTCCGGAATTACACAGGTCGAAAAGCGAGCGGTGAGAGAGTCCGCTGAATCAGCAGGTGCCCGCGAAGTCTTTCTGCTTGAAGAGCCCATGGCTGCTGCCATCGGTGCAGGGCTTCCCATATCGGAACCCACATGCAATATGGTGGTCGATATTGGCGGCGGGACAACAGAAGTGGCCGTGATTTCTCTGGCAGGCATTGTTTACAGTCGTTCCTTGAGGGTGGCGGGTGACAAGATGGATATGGCCATTATTCAATATATCAAACGGAAATACAACCTGCTCATCGGCGAACGGACGGCTGAAATCATCAAGACGACCATTGGTAACGCCTACCCTGATCCCGACGATATTTCGACCATCGAAGTCAAGGGAAGGGATCTCGTGTCCGGTATTCCTAAAATCCTGGCCATCGATTCTGAAGAGATTCGCGTGTCGATCTCGGAGCAGATAGATGCGATTGTCGAGACGGTCAAAATTGCGCTGGAACAAACACCACCGGAATTGGCAGCAGATATTGTAGACAGCGGTATTGTCTTGACAGGTGGTGGCGCACTGCTGAAGAATCTGGACAAGTTGTTGAGAGAGGAAAGCGGTCTCCCCATCAGAATTACGGAAGACCCGTTGTCAACCGTAGCGCTGGGCTCAGGCATGGCGCTTGATAATCTCGAAATATTAAAACAGGTAATTATTACATAATTTCATGTTCTCGAAAAAGATGATCATGATTATTGGCGCAATCATTTTGATTGCGGTCAATTTTATTATTTTATCGGTAAACAGCCAGGACAGAACACCTTCTACGCGTACCGGTCAGGTTGCGCTCTTTTTTGTATCCCCTTTCCAGAAATTTGCATCGAACAGTATCGGTTTTGCCCAAAACATCTGGCGAAACTATTTCGACCTTGTGGATGTTTCCCTGAAGAATGACAACCTGTTGAAAGCGCTCAAGGCTGCAAACGAAAAAAATAACAGTCTGAGAGAGCTTGAGTTGTCTCATGTCAGACTTCAGAGCTTGCTTGACTTTAAACCTGATCTCAAAAAACAGGTGGCGGCCGCGGCGGTTGTGGGGAAAGACCCGTCACCATGGCTCAAGACAGTTATTATCGACAAGGGTACGAACGAAGGTGTCCAAAGAGGCATGCCGGTGGTGACCCCGGACGGTATTGCAGGGTTGATAACCGATGCTTCGACCCGTTACGCAAAGGTTTTGTTGATAACAGACCAGAACAGTGCGGTTGATGCCCTGACGCAATCCTCGCGTTCAAGGGGGATTGTCAAAGGAGAGTCTTCCGGCAAACTTCGTCTCGACTACGTTCTCCGCCGCCACGACATTGCTGAAGGTGATATCATTATTTCTTCCGGATTGGATGGTGTCTTCCCCAAGGGAATCCGGGTGGGTTATGTCCATGAGGTCGTCAAGCCGAACTCAGGCATTTTTCAAGAGGTGTCACTAACACCCTATGTCGATTTCGAAAAACTGGAGGAAGTGCTGGTTATTATCGATTCTCCGGAACCTGTGAAATTTTCTGAGCCATGACCTATCTTCTATACATGCTTGTCTGTCTTCTGGTGGTTGTCTTTCAAACAACCCTTTCGATGCATTTTGCCGTATTTGCCGGAATGTATGATCTTTTTCTGTTGTTTGTTGTCTATTTGGGATTTTACCGGACGATTCGGGAAGGCTTTCCGTTTGTCATCCTTTTCGGCCTGGTCATGGATGCATTGTCCGGCGGACCTTTCGGTCTGTACCTGACCAGTTATTTCTGGCTATACGTGTGCACCCTGGCAATGACCGGGTTTATGAGTGTGGGCAACAATCTGATACTGCCGTTGGTGGTGGCTGGCAGCATACTTTTCCAAAACATCATTTTCTTCGGAGCCATGACTCTTTTCATTCCGGAGGCAAAGATCCCGGTGTTTTTGTACCGGAATGTCCTGACACAATTGTTATGGTCCGTTGTCACAGGCCCGATTCTGATACTTCTTTTCCATCGCGCACACCTGGCCATGGAAAAGTGGTTAAAGACGTTCGAGCCGGAATACAGATGAGATGTCACAAATTTGAAGCACGAATATCGAACTCCGAAACA
>JASJGV010000478.1:0-4094 GCA_033791325.1 Desulfobacterales bacterium
ATTTTTTTGTTACGACTTTGGAGTCGAATTGATGGGTATAACGGAGAAGAGCCTTGTCCCCGTTTTTTTTTACATCTTCGAGAATGCGGTTTACCGCACTGATGTCCTTTTTTTTGAATCCAATGGTTCTGTTTTCAATAATTCCAAGTCTTTTTTCAGCGGCCGAAGATGGGTAGGTATAAGTTTTCATGGTGGTATTGTCCTTGTTGTATTGGTATTTATGAGGGTATCTTTATGTTGAAACCGGCGTATTTGTCAACATCTCTGGCATACGGATGGCCACTTCGAAATTCATGTATTCGATATTGGATATTCCAGCCCCTTTCAAGGGGGCGTCCTGAGCCCAACCGCTCCGCGGGTGGAAACTCAGTATGGAATCCCTTTTCGGAGCGACTGGAAAGTTGTTTTAATAAATGCTGACTACATCAAAAAATCCAGGCAATGATTTATTGACATATGGGCTCAATTCTGTGCTAATAAGCGTCTACCTATTAAGAAATACTAAAGCCTTGTACAGGTTGCAAAGAACGGAGGAAATACGTATGACAAACAGAATCTACAATTTCAATGCAGGGCCTGCTGCGTTACCGTTACATGTGCTGGAAGAAATTCAAGCCTCTTTTCTGGATTTCCAGGGATCCGGCATGTCCATCACCGAAGTGAGCCACCGATCCAAATGGTTTGATGAAGTAATCAATGATGCCGTAGCGCGCATGAAGCGTCTCTTAAACCTGGACGACAGCTATCATGTGCTCTTTCTCCAGGGGGGAGCCAGTCAACAGTTTTGCATGATCCCCATGAATTTTCTGTCGGGTGGCGAGACCGCTGATTATGTCAATACCGGCACATGGTCTACCAAGGCCATCAAAGAGGCCGAGATCCAGGGCAAGCCCATCCGTGTGGTGGCCTCTTCAGAGGACCAGAACTATTCATATATTCCCAAAAACATTGCTTATAATACGGATGCAGTATTTGCGCACATTACCTCCAACAATACCATCAAGGGAACCCAGTGGGAGGAATTTCCGGATACCGGCGGCGTGCCGCTGATTGCAGACATGTCATCCGATATTCTAAGCCGTTCCTTCGATGCAAGTAAATTTGGCATGTTTTATGCGGGTGCACAGAAAAACATGGGTCCCGCAGGTGTCTGTGTTGTGGTTATCCGTGATGATTTTCTTGATATGGTACCAGACTCCATACCCACCATCCTGAGATATTCGACCTTTGCGTCCAAAAACTCCATGTTCAACACACCACCCTGTTTTGCCGTCTATACGGTGCAGCTCGTCCTGAAGTGGATCGAAGAAACCATTGGCGGACTCGATAAAATGGCGGAAACCAACAGGGAAAAGGCAGCCTTGTTGTACAAGACCATTGACGAGAGTGAGTTTTACCGCGGAACGGCAGGGTTGGACAGCCGTTCCATGATGAATGTCACCTTTCGACTTCCGGACGAGGACCTGGAAAAGGTATTTGTGGCAGAGGCATTTGAAAACCGGCTCGGCGGTCTGAAAGGGCATCGTTCGGTAGGCGGTTGCCGGGCGTCCATATACAACCCAACACCGCTTTCGGCAGTCCAGGCACTCTGTGATTTTATGAAAGCGTTTGAACAGAAAAAAGGATAACATCGAATAAACAGCCTGATAGCTTCTAATGAGCGATAAGCTGTAAGCCGTAGGCAAGGGTCTGACAGCTTGTCGCTATGTGCTCACACCTCGCTTCGATGGCATATCCAGCTTTTTTGTATTGCCACCCGACAATCAACACCAGCTGCAAATCCTTTACTATCAAAAGCTTACAGCTTACAGCTTTAGGTTCCACTGTTTTCCTTTGTCTATCCGATGTTTTATGATAGAAATACATTCATAAAGCAACCTATACCGGGAGTGGGCGATCATGGCAGGCATCCGAAATCAAATGGAAGTTGGTTTTGAAAAACTGGCCCACACGATTTTCAGGCATCGCTTCAAATCGATTGTTTGTATGATGGTTGTCGTGGCGGCCTTTATGTCACAAGTTCCCAAGATTACACTCGACTTTTCAACAGAGGGATTTCTTCATAAAAGGGACCCCTCCCTGCTTACCTACAATACTTTTCGGGATCAGTTTGGTCGTGACGAGGTGGTCATCATCGCCCTGGAGCCACCGCAGATATTTAACACGGATTTCTTCACATGGCTGAAAGACCTACAGGCGGATATCGAGGAGAATGTCCCCTATCTTGATGACGTCACCAGCATGATCAATGCCCGCAATACCAGGGGAAACGATGATGAACTCATTGTCGAGGACCTTCTGGAAACGTTTCCGGTTGACGAAACCTCCATGGGTTTGCTCAAAGAACGGGTCTTGAGCAACCCCATGTATAAAAATCTTCTCATTTCAGAAGACGGCAGCACTACTGCCATGGTCATCAAAACCCAGAACTATTCGAGTATCGGTAAGGAAACGGATGTACTGGCAGGGTTTGAGGAGGGTGGTGATGATATTGGGACCATGAACCCACAACCTGCCACCAGGGCCTATCTAAGCAATGAAGAGAACAGCGCCATCATTGTTGCCATCCAGTCTGTTTTGGAGAAGCATGCCCGGGACGATATCAAAACATATCTTGCGGGATCGCCTGCCGTCACTCACAGTCTCAAGGTCTCTATGATGCGGGATATGCGGAAATTCGTGATGCTGGCGGTGATAAGCATTGCTATTTTTCTGTTTGTGATGTTTCGCCGGATATCGGGGGTCGTTCTCCCATTGATTGTGGTTGTCTGCTCCCTCTTGTCCACCCTCGGTCTGATGGCTTTTTTTGGAACAGCCATCAAGCTTCCGACCCAGATCCTGCCGTCGTTTCTGCTAGCCGTTTGTGTGGGGGCGTCGGTTCACATCCTGGCCATCTTTTTTTACCGATTTCAGAAAACAGGCCATAAAGAGGCTTCCATTGCATATGCTCTTGGCCACTCCGGGCTGGCGTGCGTCATGACACACGTGACCACGGCCGCAGGCCTCCTCTCCTTTTCCACTTCCCGGATTGCCCCGATTGCGGATATCGGGCTATACGCCAGTTTCGGGGTCATGATTGCTCTTGTCTACACATTGATTCTTTTGCCGGCGCTGCTGGGGATTTTGCCCTTGAAACACCGCCGGCCCTGCACTGCCGGGAATGAACCGACAGCCATGGATAAGATCATGAAGTGGGTTGCCCGCTTGTCAACCCAAAAACCTGTATCTGTCCTGGTGGTATCGTTTCTGATCATAGCAGTCTCCATTCCCATGATATTCAGGATACGTTTCGGCCATGATCCCTTACGCTGGTTTCCAAAGGACAGTCCTGTGAGGATGGCAACAGAGCAGATCGACCGGAAGATGCGCGGTACCGTCAATTTAGAAATTGTCATTGATACAGGTAGAGAAAACGGCCTGTATGACCCCCTGATTCTCAAACGCCTGGAAGCGGCGGCAACATACATTGAAACCCTCGATTATGGCGAAGTATTTGCAGGAAAGGCCTGGTCTTTGACGGCAATTCTCAAGGAGATCAATCAGGCACTGAATGAAAATCGATCCGTCTATTACAATATACCGCAGAACCGTGACATTGTTGCCCAGGAATTTCTTCTGTTTGAAAACAGCGGGTCAGATGATCTGGAAGATGTGGTGGACAGCCAGTTTTCCATGGCAAGATTTACGGTGAAAGCACCCTTTACAGACGCCCTCAAATATCAGCAGCTCATGATGGACGTCGACCGCTATTTTGACGAGATGTTTCCGGGGGTTACTTTTCAGATTACCGGTATGATGCCGTTGTTGTTCAGAACTCTCGCGAATGTAGTTGTCAGCATGACCAGGAGTTATGGCATCGCTTTTCTTGTCATCACCTTGTTGATGATAGTGCTGATCGGTCGTTTCCGGATCGGTCTTTTGAGTATGATCCCTAACATTGCCCCGATCCTCGTCATGCTGGGTGTTATGGGAGCCCTCTCATTCCCCATGGATGCTTTTACGATGATGGTTGGGAGTATTGCCATTGGTCTGGCCGTGGATGACACCATCCATTTCATGCACAATTTCCGGCGATACTATGAAGAGAACGGGGA
>JASJGV010000479.1:0-6136 GCA_033791325.1 Desulfobacterales bacterium
TTCCTGAGTTTACCATGTAAATGAATCAAGCAGGGACGATTTATGCCGATAGTTGGTTGGAACGGGAGTATTACTCATTTCTCCATCAACATTATAGCAGGGTCACTACTGACAGTGCACCGGTTATCGTTGTCGCTATCGTTGTCGTTGTCGTAATCGAGGGAATCGCGACATTCGGTCACGAAAAATGACGAATTAACGGTCTGTACCGAAAATATTGTAGGGAGAATGTTTCCACCTATTCGAATACGAATACAAGAAAACTGATCATTTACGAATACGAGAAAACTGATCATTAAAGAGTGCTTAAAGATAGACAGAAGTGCCACTTCCCTTTCCTTTTCAAAGCCACTTGGGTTATTTAAGCGTGTAAGGATTAATAGTAAGAACGGGAACAGATGATTTTTTGACAACATTTTCTGCTACACTGCCAAATATCACATGCTCCATCCTACTACGGCCGTGCGTGCCCATAATGATCAGATCAATATCTTCAGATTCTAAAAATTTTAAAATTTCAACAATCGGATGTCCTGCAACAATTACCTTGCTAATGTTAGAGCAGCCCTGAAGATGTTCATTACATACTTCATTACACATTTTTTCGACTTTTTTTAGCAAAGTTTTTTCAGCAGCTATTTTATGTGTTTTTTGATCATTTCCCAAACCAGGATAGGGATAGGGTGCCAATTCATGAAGATCTTCTACGACATGAAGCAGATAGATCGTGCTGTTATACTTTTCAGCAACAGACAACACGTAGGGAATAATTTTTGACCCATTTGTCGTCAAATCATATGGAAGCAATATTTTTTTTATTTCGACCATAACCTTTTCCTCCTTTGTTGAATTTGATTTCTTTTGTGCCCATCCGTACGAACCTCTCTGTGATGGTACCGCTGGGGCACTTAAATTCATAGATTGGTATGATATCGCCTTTCAGAACCGTCTGTACTTTGAACGCCTTTATATATTTTACAGATGCCTCTTTACTATCTTATACTTCTAGCATAAACCATGCCACCGAACCTCCTAAGAATAATTGATGCAATTACAATTAGTTACAAATGTTATGGTTTAAGGTTGATTCTTACGTGCTGTCAAATTTAGAAAAATTGCGAAATTAAAAAAACGGTACGATTGTCACCTCCCATGATTTGGCATCTGGGATTATTTTTATTACCGTCCCTGGCGGAGGGCATTGACTGTAATATTTTAAACAATCCAGATTGCAAGCCCAGTAGAATTATGCAAAATCTTGCTCGTCACGCTGCCCATGAAAAATTCCTTTACCCCGGAAAGCCCCCGCCGTCCTGCTATAATTGTACCGTACCCCTTGTCTCGCGCTTCCCTCAGGATATCCTCGGCTGCAGACCGACGCCCTTCAATGATCTTTGTGTCAATCTGACCTTCGTTAAGGCCTGCATTCAAGAGTATTGTTTTTGCCTTTTCGAGACAGGAAGCTATTTCCTGCCCTGCCTTTGTCTTCCATAGTTCCTGAAGTTCTGAGGCATCTTCTATGACTTCCAGTGGAACAAAGCGGCTCAGGTGCCTCATGGTGTGAAAAATCGTGACTCGGCAATCGGTTCCGGAAAGCATATATCCGGCGTGATCCACTGCCCGAAGTGCATTATGAGAGCTGTCAACACAAAGCAGCACCTTTTGGGAACGAATACTACCTCCCAGAATCCATACCGGACGATCTCGACAGTAATTCACAAGGTTACTGGAAGTCCCGCCCATAAAAAAGGTCTCCAGGTCGGTTTGGCCTCGCCTGGTTAAAAGCACAGCGTCCACCTGCTTCATGTTTGCCCAGTTAAAGATGTCCCGGGCAGTGGACCTTTCCATTTTTTTATAAAAGACGCTGATGTCCCTTTCATCAAAACCCTGTCTTACAAGTACTGCCGTGGCTTCCGATAAAATTCGCTCAGCAACCTGAACATTCTTCTTTTCAACAACCCTCAGCTTCGTCCGAATCCTTTTATCCATTGTTTTTGGGTCGGTCAGAATCGGCGGTAAAGCGGACAGAATATAGAGAAGGCTTACCTGCAGTTTATGTTCATCGCCATACATAAGATTAAGATACTCCAGCGATTTCAAGGAATTTTTTGAGCCGTCTATGGGGATGACGACATTTTTAGTTAAATTTTTCATAACGTTCTCCTTTCATTTTATTCATCCTCGTTTTTTACCGTCCTTTAAGTTTATCAATTGACTATATGCCGTTTATTAACAGTAATCATAACGCTAAATATGTGCGTTCGTTTAGCCGGTAGGTTCCATTTGCTTACTTGCCAGGCCCCTCTCCCATTTACATATCTCGGTAACAATAAAAACCGGTGCGGCGATCGCAACCATCCAGCCCCATTCCGCCCATCCCAAGGGCACGGTGTGCAAAGCTTTTTGAAGGAATGGAACATAGACTGCACATACCTGAAGCCCAATGGTAGCACTCCAGGCCAGCAACACCCACGGGTTGGAAAAAAAACCGATGGATGCCAGCGGCCGATGCAAAGAACGGAAATTGAACACATTGGCTTTTTCCAGTAAAATAAGACCGGTAAAAGCTACGGTTTGAGCCAATGCCAAAGGATTCTCATGGCCGCTGTTAAGATAATGATGGAAGAGCCACAGCGTACCAATGCCCATATATGAACCGATCAACAAAATCTGTAACATCCCGAAGCGATTTAAAATCGGTTCCTTCGGTGACCGTGGTGGATTTGCCATGATCCCTTTTTCCGCCGGCTCCAGGCCTAACGCCACGGCGGTCATACCGTCCGTCACCAGGTTCATCCAGAGAATTTGAACCGGCAGCAAGATCAGCGGCCCTCCCAACAGAATATTGACCAGGATGGCCACTATTTCGCTGACGTTTGATGAGAGAAGATATCGCACGAACTTCTGAATATTCTCATACTGGCGTCTTCCTTCCTCCACAGCACCGATGATAGAGGCGAAGTTGTCGTCAGTAAGGATCATATCCGCAGCCCCCTTAGCCACATCGGTGCCCCGCAATCCCATGGCGATACCAACATCCGCCTGCTTTAAAGCCGGTGCATCGTTGACACCATCCCCTGTCATGCCAACCACATGCCCCATCTCCTGAAGTAATTTTACAATACGCAGTTTATGCTCCGGTGTGGTGCGGGCAAAAAGTACCTTTTCCTGAACCGCAGCACGAAGTTCATCATCGTCCATGGCCGTGAGCTCTCTGCCCTTAATTGCCCGCGGAATATCCATACCAATGTGATGGGCAATGGCAAGTGCCGTGGCAGGCGCGTCACCGGTGATTATAATGACATTGATCCCGGCGCTGCCTGCGAGCCGGACGGCATCGGCCACCTCGGGTCTCGGTGGATCGATGATGCCGACGATACCCAGCAACGTCAGTTCACGCTCAACATGCTTTTCATCCAGGCCAACCCCCTCGGGCAGGATGCGTCGCGCCAAGGCCAGGGTTCGCAACCCCTGCTGGGCAAGAGACTGATAAGCGGCACTGGCCATCTGGCGATCGTTTTCGGTGATAGCCCGCTTTTCAGTGCCGACCAGGATTCGGGTACAGCGCTCGAGGATGACTTCCGGTGCCCCCTTGACGTAAGCAATCAAACCTTCAGGCCGGTGTTCAATGATCGTCATACGCTTGCGCCGGGAGTTGAAAGAAAACTCGCTGACCGTGTAGGGATGTTCTTCAGGGTGCAAGTCGGCCTTAAACGCTGCCACTACCAGCGCCGCCTCGGTGGGTTCACCGATTTGGTGCCACCCCTGGTCGTCCTTATGGAGGCTGGCGTGGCTACAGCGCAGACCCGTTTCAAGCAGCGCCAGCAGATCTGAATGGTCCGGTGGGGAAATGATTTGACTGCCTGCCTCAAATTGCCCGGTGGGCGCATAACCGATACCACCGACTTTAATGTCACCGGACGGCAGCCAGATACGCTGGACAGTCATCTCATTTTTCGTGAGCGTGCCGGTCTTATCGGTGCATATCACCGTGGCCGCCCCCAGGGTTTCGGCCGCCTGCAAACGCCGCAACAAAGCTTGACGCTTTACCATGGCGCGGATGCCAAGGGCCAGGGTGATGGTCACCACTGCGGGCAGACCCTCCGGAACCACAGCCACCGCAAGAGAGACACCCGTTAAAAACATCTCAAGCATTGGCTTGCCCAATAACCAGCCGGCCAGCGCCACAACGATAGAGACAGCGATGGAAAAAACGCCTAACTGTTTGCCTAATCCCGCAAGCTTTTGTTGCAAAGGAGTTGATTCCTGACCAACCGTTTGGGTAAGCTGGGCGATATGTCCGAATTCGGTGTTCATTCCGGTTGCCACGACCACGCCACTTGCGCGTCCATTGGTGATCGTCGTTCCCATCCATGCCATGGATGTCCGCTCGGCCATCGGGGTGTCCGGGTTTGTCGGATGTACGTCCTTGCCGACCGATTCCGATTCACCGGTCAGTGAGGACTCATCTACCTTGAGATTCACGCCGCTGGTAATGCGCAGATCCGCCGGTACACGATCGCCGATATCCAGCAGCACCATATCACCAGGCACCAGTTCTTTGGCATCGATGATCTTCTCCGTCCCTTCCCTAACCACCTTACAATGGGGAGACAACATACGTTGCAAGGCTTCAATGGCCTTTTCCGCTTTCCATTCCTGTACAAAGCCCAAGCCCCCATTAAGCAACACAATCACGAGAATGGTGATCGCATCGGTGATTTCACCGATGGCAAGTGAAATAGCCGCAGCCACCAGCAAAATAATGATCAGCACATTGACAAACTGACGCGCCAACACGACATACAAGGTGACCTTCTTTAGTGTTTGCAGAATGTTGTGACCATATGTCAACAACCGCCGCTGCGTTTCATTTGTGTCCAGACCCTTAACACCGTCGGTGTTGAGCTCTGCTATTACGGTTTCCTTTTCAAGCGCATGCCAGGGCATTGTGTTGCTCTGCACAGACGAATCGCATATATTTTCATTCATTGAGTCCATTTTCTCAAAACCTTATGACATCTGATTTTTTTATTTGCGTTGTTATCAACAGCGTCGCCTTTCCCTTTAGCCACTTTTTTTATTTTGATTAAGTTCGCCCAAGGGTCTTCTCATTTGATCGCCCCAGCGGCTCACCATTATCGCAAACAGTAGGGGTACAGTAACCGCGGTGAATGAAGCAGCTGAGATTAAAGCGGTAAACAAGTGGCCATCGATCAGCTTTGCATCAAAGAGCAACCGGGCCACAATGATCTCGGTAGTGAGACGGGCATCAAGACCAATTCCGATGATCCACGCCTCGCGCACAGTAATCTTCCTCATTGGCACCATTAGGAATACACCAACAAGTTTTCCTATCGTTCCCGCAAGATACAACAGGATAGCCAGAGCAGGTTCCTTGAACAACCCCCCAAGATCGGCGTTGAGTCCCACCCAGAAAAAAAAGAGGAGCCCGATAAAACCATAACTGACCGATTGTATGGTTTGTGTTACCTGTTCACCTACCACCCCCATCTTGTTGAACGTCGGACGTACCAACACACCGGCAGTGATGGCGCCCACCACCATACCCAGACTGATGTATTCCGACATACCGCCAAAACAGAAAAGAATGACCATGGCGAGCAACATAAGATTACGCGGGCGACGCGGAAGCCAGCGGCCCATGTAAACGATTACCCAGCGATGGCAGAGCCAGGCCAGGAGCATAAATGTCAGTACCCCCACGATGAGGCTGGCACTGTCTCCCCCTATATCACCTGCTTTTTGACCTATCCACACAGACACAAGGGCAACCAGAAACACTTCGATCACATCATCCAACACCCCGGCACCGATAATGAATTCGCCCACGCGGGTATGGATGAGCTTAAACTCGTCCAGGATCGGAACGATCACTGCTTCGGCGGTGGGCATGCGCGTCAGTCCAATCACAAAGGCAACGAGCCAGCCGTAACCCAGGCACAACATGACCGCCACACCCATTAGGAATGGCACAACGGTGTTCAATACGGTCAACCAGAGGATGTCACTGCTCTGGTCCCGCATTTGCTTTAAATCGATCTGCAGACCGATGTAAAAGAGCAGAAACAGCACACCAAGGTCGGCCAGAAATGCAAGCGGTACGTGAAATTGG
>JASJGV010000480.1:0-2666 GCA_033791325.1 Desulfobacterales bacterium
AAAAAAGTTATTGCCACCATTATCAAAAGCCGGGTGGTTTGGTTTGCGGCTTTTGTAAAGCGTCTTTTCGTGAAGAGCGTGGCCATTTCTATACGAAATTATACCGTGGAGTTTGTGGTGTAGAACTTACAGAGGTTTACCTCCCTCTGTTCTCTATTGAACAGGGGGAGGTGTGGTGTGCATAGGTTTTTACTTGGTTGTGAATTGATAGAAGTTGCTGTCAAAGCTTGGTCCAAGGACAAAGCCATCGACATTTGCTCTTTTTCCGAGGATTTCAATATCCTGGAACATGATGACAAATGGTGAAACCTGCTGGTGTTCACGCTGAAGCTCAAGATACATCTCAGCTCGTTTTTCCGCATCATTTTCAAGCACAGCTGCATCGGCCTTCTTGGTCATTTCAGGAATATCCCAGGCGTTTCGCCATGCCAGCGGTTTGGATTTGGCATCGTCAGCATTGTCCGGGTTGCGGGCAAAGGTGTCGGCGTTGGTGTGTGGGTCCATATAGTCCGGCCCCCAGCGGCCGATATAAATATCGTGGTTTCGGGCCCGATACTTGGTCAGCGTCTGTTTGCCTTCACCTGGAATAATCTCAAGCTTGATTCCGGCTGGTGCCAGGGAGCCCTGGATGGCAAGCGCCATTGACGTTGTTGGTTCCGTGTTCCGTGTATCCATGGTTACCGTAAAGCCGTTCTCAAGACCTGCTTCTTTTAGCAGGGCTTTGGCTTTTTCAACATTCAGGGAGAATGGTGTTTCCTCAAGGGCACCAAGGAAACCTTTCGGTAGGAATGACTGATGGACGGTAGCTATTCCATTGAGTATGGTTTGTTCCATGCCTTTGTAATCAATCAGGTATTTTATGGCCTGACGTACTTCTGGTTTTTGAAGGTATTGATTTTTCTGGTTTAATCCTAGGTACCAGACTGCCCCTTTGGCCTTTTTACGGATTTTGATATCCTGGTTCCCGGACAATCCCTTTATGTCATCTGTTGCCAAATCCCTGGCGATATCAATATCTCCTTTTTCTAGAAGTAACCGCTGGGTCGCAGATTCTGCTATGTGGCGGGTGATAACCCGTTTCATTTTTGGAATTTCTCCCCAATAACTTTGGTTGGCGTCCAGAATCAGGGTTTCAGATGGCTTCCAGGTTTTCAGCATGAATGGGCCGGATCCGGCATACGCTGTCTTAAGCCAGCCATACCCAAGGTCGCCGTCTTTCTCATGAGCCATTACTTCTTTCATATCAACAACCGACCCCGGTGTTGAAGTCAGGCAATAGAGGAAGAATGTCGGAGCGTACGGCTTATCGATGACCAGTTTTACCGTGTTGTCATCGACTTTGACAATGGTTTGCTCAACGTTTTCAGGGGTAAAACCAAACTGGGAAAGAATAAAGGCGGGTGATTTGTCCAGAATGATGACCCGTTTCAGGGAGAAAACAACATCGTCGGCAGTGAGTTTATTTCCGGAGGCAAAGGTGATTCCCTGTCTTATCTTGAATGTAAAGGTTAAACCGTCATCAGAGATTTCCCAGCTTTCAGCGATGCCACCATAGATATCGCTGACATTATCGACGTCATAATTGATCAGACGGTCGTAGGTGTTTGCTGCATATTCTGCGCCTGAGAATTCGAAAATTTCTGCAGGATCCAGAGTGATGATATCATCAATCTGTCCTGCCATCACGAGGGTATCTTTTGGCGTCCCGGCTTGAGCCGTTAGGGCGGCAAAAAACATAAGAGTGCATGTGATTAGAAACAGCTTTTTCATTTTTTTTCTCCTCTCTTACTGGTTTGTATATGATTTACGATTTAGATGGTTTCAGAGACGATCGCCTGCCAGGTCAGGAGACCTATCTTCTTGCCAAGAAAGTAATTGAAACAAAGGCAAATTTTGTTCCTGAATACTTCACTGATACTATTTTTTCAACTTCATGAAATAATAGTCATTTTTTATTTTCTTGCTGCAGGTTTGACTAAATAGAGATGCAATGTCATTACAAAAATGTTCGAGGCTTTTCAAATATCTAGAATCAAGACTGATTTTCCGAATAACTCTTTCATGACACGTTTTTTATGTCACAATTAAGTCCGGAAGGGATGGATCAAACGACCTTTCGTATGTGGACCTGATGTGAACGTTATCTCCTTTGTTGTTAAAGTCAATATCTTTTGGTGGGGGGATTGCCGTCTCTGGCGGAACCTGCAGCCAGCCACCAGATACTGTTTTGTTGACGGGCTGACGAATGTTGATTGTAATCGCTGCCCCTTGCTGTATTATCAGATTTTTCGCTTCTCTTCGGCCTGCGTGCTATTAGCAGAGAGCTTAACAGAAAGGATATTGAAGGAATGAACAAACAGATTCTGATAACGCTCCTGCTGTCAATTTTCATCGCCTTGCTTGGCATCGGTATCATTATTCCCGTGATGCCTGTTTTCGCAGCGGAGCTTGGTGCGGGTGGTATTTCCTTGGGAATGATTATTGCCGCATTTTCCATCAGCAGAGGAGTGCTCCAGCCTGTGGTCGGAAGTTTGTCTGATCGCTTCGGAAGGAAAGGGTTTCTTGTTGCCGGTCTGTTTATCTATGGACTTGTTGGTCTGCTGATTCCTCAGGCCGGCAGTGTCTTTAACCTTATCGCCATTCGCGGCTTTCATGGTGTTGGCTCA
>JASJGV010000481.1:0-10106 GCA_033791325.1 Desulfobacterales bacterium
GGGTTTGTAGCAGAAAAACGGTCCTCAATCGGAACATTTTTCTGACAACCCCTGTACGCTGAAAAATAGAATTGTGAGCAGCCAACCGGTGCCCCATATAAGCAAGCTAACTGCCTAATAGTCTACAGCCTAAAAGCCTGAACAGCATTTGCAGTTAAAATGCTTTGAGCGCCTCATCCATACTTCCCACAATCGGCAGGAATGTATCGAAGCCGGCTATTTCAAAGACTTCTTTCACATAATCCTGCATGGAGCAAAGCATGATCTGGCCTTTCTCCCGGTGGAGCGCCTTGGTGGCCTTCAGAATGACACGCAGTCCCGCACTGGAAATATAATCAATATCTTTGAAGTCGATCACCATATGTATCGATCCATCCGATATCGCACCAAAAACCTTTTCTTCAAAGCCCTGGGACGTGTTGGAATCAAGTCGGCCGTTGAGCTTGAAAACACTGACAGCATCCTGTTTTTCTACAATTATCTCCATGGGCGTACCTCCAGTACTGCTTTATAGTTTTTTATCTCTTGAAAACGACTTACCCTCTTTCATTTCTGGTACCTGAAAACTTACCGTTATAGCCTTAGGCAAAATAACGTCCCGGTTGTCTTCCTCAGTTTTCTTTTCGTATTTTTCGCTTGAGAATAAGAATATTCTTATCCGCAACCCGTTGGTACTGCATATCGTCCATCAGTTTCTTAATGAGATGAATTCCCAGCCCGCCGATCTTGCACTCTTCGACACCACACTGAAAATCAGGCGTTTTGGACTCCAAGGGATTAAATGGAACACCATCGTCTTCTATTCTAATTTCCAGTTGATCTCCCTCGGTTGTGATGGTCACTTTGATGATGTGTTCCAGACAATCCTGGAAGCCATATGAAATGATGTTGGTGAACAGTTCGTCGAGGGCAAGATTCATTTCAAAAATCAACTTGTCCGAAACACCAATGGATTGACCTATCTCTTCACAGGTCCGGCAGATATGATCCAGCTCGGACAAATTATTTTTCAACTCAATAGCATACACCTTCTTGGCCATCTTCCGTCACCTTCCCAAAACATCATCTTTGAGATAGAAATAACATATCACCCGACTCACATCAACAGCCTTGCCAGTTCATGAGATTTTCGGGACAGTATATAGACCTGAACTGAGCGATTTTTCCCGAAGAGGTGTGCCGAAACCTTGATGGAGAAGGGTTCGAAAAAAACACAGGCATACCCGTGGATCTGTCGAGGCTTTTTACGAACCCTCGATCCGCAAGAGATCGGTGCTGATCGAGACAAAAATCGCTCAATTCAGGTTAGAGCAGACTGACACCTAAATGCTGCAGGCATTCATCCCGCTGATCTGTACAACCCGACAGAAATCCTTTTTCCCATCCATCGACAGCACCCACCAGCGCTTTGAATAAACTGGGCATGAGGTCAGGAAACTGGGACAACGAACGCGTGAATTTTTCTCTGGTAAGAATCAGACAGTTCATTTCCGATACTGCTTTCAGAGAAAACAGACGCCGCATTGAACCCATCAGGGACAACCCTCCCATGAATTCTCCTTCACTGCATTGACGAATTTCCCTGATGAGATCTCCCCCCTTCCTCTCCAGCACAGCCGTACCACTGATAATATAAAAGGCCTGACCGTCATCCTCTCCCTGACGAAAAAGGTACTCTCCTGCCTTGAATCTTTCTCTACTGCAAAGATAGGAAAACACCTTCAAGGCCTCCAGGGGGACAACCGAGAAGAAATAGGTCTGTCTCAATAATTGAAGATTCTGGTCCAACTCGCATGCTGTGGTCAGTTTATCTGTTTCCAACGAGCTCATAAAGTGTTCCTTTCCGGTCCATGAGGTTGTTGTAGGTATCCATTTCAAGAATTTTTCCCGCTTTCATCACCGCCACCTTGTCAAAATTCTGAATTGTATCCAAACGATGTACCACCGAAATCAAGGTGCTCTTTTTCTTCCAGCGTGTCTCCAGAAGATTGAGAATTCGTGCCTGAGACCTGTTGTCAAGGGCCGATGTTGCCTCGTCCATGATCAATATTCTGGGACTTTTTAGAAAAGCCCTTGCAATGGCCAGTTTCTGTCTTTGCCCGCCCGAAAGGTTGTCTCCCTTGCTGCCCACATCATAATGCATACCGATTTCGATTACCCGCTCCAGAAGATCCTCTTCCACCAGAAGCTGGATAATGCTCTGGTCGATGCGTTCCTGCGCAGCTGAATGGGTTGTGGTGGTCTTGCCAAAAAAGATATTGCTCAGAATCGTTTGAGAAAAAATATATTCTGACATCTGGTAAAAGGTGTAAACACCGGGATCATCTTCCGTAATTTGCTTACGAAACAAGGATCGACCTTCCAGGATAAGATTTTCCAGCATCTGAGGCATGGATACCATTTTGTGGGTGCCCGGTGTAAAACGCAACACGACATCCAGAAGTTTTTGACGATCCATATGGGAAAAATCGTGCAGACGCTTCTTTTTAATTGTGTCCACCAAAGAAATAAGATCGTCCATCTCTGCCGGTTCGATAGGGCTTTGATTGAAAAAAATGGCATCCTGTGGCAAGTTCCTCAAAATATCCACCGATTGTTTCACCAGTTCGACCCCAAGGCTCAACAATGGCCGGGTTAAATCGGCCTCATCCAGAAATTGAAGAAAATAGGGATTGCGACAAAGATTTGCGTCTGAAAAAGATGCCTGGTTGGGTGTGCCAAAAGTCAAATTTTCAGCAACACTCGAATAATGTAGATATCGATCCTGGTCGAAAAATTCCACATAATCAGTCAGTTCTTCACCAAATGTCTGTTGAAAGTTCTTTCTTACACGGATGAAAGTGTCCATCAGATCCTTATTGTGATCACGTGCCAGAACCGTATTCAGACCAAACCGCAGTACATCCACAAACAGCCCGGTCTGATGAAGTGTCGCAATGATATCATCCAGGGTTGGCAGCCTGTCTCCAAGATCTTTCTCGGTGACACCCAGTCTGGCCTCGCAGGAATAAAGAATATTTTCTTCTATGGTCCCATCGAAAATAAACGGACTCTGGGCAACCACACCAATGTTGTTCACAATATCCCGCTTGGAGAGATCGGTAATATCCTGACCCCCAATCTGTATCTTCCCGCCGGTATGCTTGTACAGTTGGCCGATACATGCTGCCAGCGTACTTTTACCACTGCCTGAAAACCCCACCAACGCCATGTGTTCACCGGATATCAGCGAAAGATTGATGTTGTCAATCAGACTGATACCACTCTCTGTTACAAAAGACAGATTATGGGTCTCGATGCGCCCATCCAGTTCCAGTGGTTCCCGATCTTCGGGTTCCAGAATGAAATCAGGCTCCTCATCAAAATATTCCATGGTCCGTTTGTAATTCACTGAACCATCCTGGTAGACTTGATAGAACTCTATCAGTTCTTTCCACGGATCAAAAAGCTTCTCCTGGGCAGAAACAAATGCCACCAGAGCACCCAACTCCAATTGTCCCTTGATGGCCAGCCAGCCGCCCAATATAAATACTAAAAAGGGTCCCAAACTGGTAAAAAAACCATTCAATGATTTGATGCCAAACCGGTATAGACTCCAGACGATTCTTATTTTCAGCAAATTGTCGACCAGCCGGTTATATTTTCTGTTTTCAATTGCATGGGCGCCATTACCCTGAATTTCATGAATACCGGAGACCGACTCTGCAATCCGGGACGAAAATTCTCTGGCAGCATCCACACGCTTCTTGTTGGCTCGGTTTGCGCGTTTTTGCAGCAGCGGTACCAGAAAGACGACAATGGGATAGATACTGAGGGATACCAAAGCCAAAACCCAGTTCAGCCATAAAAGATAGCCGGCAAAGGCAAACAAGGTCAGCAGGTTGGTCACGGGTGCCGCAATGGAGAGACCCACAAAGTTTCCCGGTAATGTCAATTCGGTCGTCAGGGTATTCACCACCAGACCGGCCTGTGTCTTTCGGAAAAATCCTAATGGCAGGGTCAGGATATGAGCGTAGAGATCTTTTCTCATACGAGCGGTAGATCGTTCCGAAATCAAGGTCTGGATGATACTGATTAAAAATTTGAGACCGCTGGCACAGACAACGGCAATCAAATAAATCCCGCAGTAAGTCACCAGCAGATCAACTTTTCTCAGGTTAATGGCTTCGTTCACGACACGTTTCTGCATCTCGAGAGGTAATACCCTGGCAAACACCATGACGGCGATAATCAAAAGCAGGAGCAACTGCAGCTTGACGTTGCCGGGAAATATCCATGAAAGCAGTGATCTTTTGACGACAGGAATGTCAGCCTTGGGCATAACCCGCTCCTTGATGTTTGTTTATACGTTGCTGGTAACCTTTCAACATCCCACTCAACTCCTTGAACCCAACGTGCGCGTTTATTGTGCTCATTTGGATCAACGCGGTTGGAGATGACCCACTTATAGTAGTTTAATAACGACCAGTGTTACATCATCTTCCTGTGGAACATCACCCCTGAATGCTTGTAGCACATCGATGACAGCGTTTTGGATGGTTTCCGCAGAAGCTGTACTGTTTTTACGGATGATCTCGCGTATTCTCTCTTGCCCGAACATGCTATCTTCCCGGTTCCGGCTTTCATGTATACCATCTGTACCGATTACAAGAATACTGCCGGGGACCCAATCGTGCCGCTGGTATGTCTTAAACTGGTAATCATCCACCACACCCAGTGCCATGCCTTCCCCGGACAGCTCTTCAAATTTATCATCCCTTGGATCAAAAAGGATGGCAGGCTCATGCCCGGCACGAACCCAACGTAATACCTGGGATTGCGCATCGATTTCCAAAAAAAACATACTCAAAAATCGGCTTGTAGCGCCGCTGTCCCGTGTTACATATCTGTTGACTTCCTCCAACAGGTGTGATGGGTCCTGATACTCTCTTACACTGAGATGCAGAAACGCACGGGCAGCTGTCATGTGCATGGCAGCGCCAATGCCGTGCCCTGAAGCATCCGCCACCACGACACCAAGCTTTTGATCAGGCAAATTCAGAAAATCATAGTAATCACCCCCTATTTCGGCACAATAAAGACTGGTCCCTGAAATATCCAGGCGCGGGTAGTTCGGCGGATTTTTCGGTAAAAGATTCTGCTGAATCTCCTCAGCAAGTTTGAGCTCATTGATCAGCTGCATCCGGTGCCGCAAACCATCGATCATGTTGTTCGTGTGTCCGGCGATGATACCAAACTCGTCATTGGTGGCGATGGGCACTCTCCCGGTGAGATCGCCCTGACTGACCCGCTCCAGAATACCGGTTTCGTTGGAAAATAAAAGCTTCAGATTTTTCGAATAGGATACGATCAGGTTAATTACCAGGGCAAGCATGACCATCATGATAAATAAAACTTCATAAGCAACGGACATCTGCGCTGCCGCAAGAGAGGTGGTGGCCGGATTCAGGCCTGCTAACCACACAATGTCACGGGTAAAAACCAACACAAGAATGACCGAAAAGGACAGAACCGACGTCAGCGCCGCCAGAAAAAACTTGCGTGTCATGGAATAGAGCTGCTTTGGAGGCTCCTGAGCCTTGTTCAGATCGAGCATTCTTAAGATAATTTCCCGTTCTCTTTCCAGCGCCGTGTCCAGGGCCAGAAAGAAACCGGCCATCACACATCCGATCAGAAGGGAAAATGTGCTCGTAATTGGAAATCCCAGCACCAGCATGTTGTAGACACTGGCCAGGACCCCCACCATCAGGCTTAACAAAATATCCAGGGTAAACTGGCGTTTGGGCTGCGATGTATCAACTGCCGGTAGAACAAACCTCTTCACCAGCGGTTTTCTTGAAATCAGAGCGACTGCATAGGCGACGAAAATAATTGCCCCCAGCTTCACGGGGGGCATGGCAGCCATGAACGGTCAGACCTGACCACCGTATATGGTCAAGGCAATAATAGCAAAAATATAGTGAACAAGAATGCGCATGAGACAGGTCCCCAATAAAACGACAGTGAAATTATTTGAAGAACCCCGTAGCAAGCCACGGGGTTAGCGCTCGCTGTTTCGGTTCAAATTTAAAATAATGATGCGCTGCTATCGTGTCAAGCTATGGCAGTTTTGGCGGTTTGTTTTTTGAACTATCTGAAGAAGCTAAATCTTGTGACAGTTCATCTGGAAGTTTAGCCCCGGTATCGGCTGCATCCTGTGCTGCCTGACGGGCCTTGGTCTCTGCTTTGGCTGTCTTCCTGGTGGCCAGTTCGGCCGCAGCCTCGGCCTCAAATACGGCATCACGCACGGCTTGAATCTCGGAAGGCGATGCTTCAAGTTTTTCCACATCTGAAAGCCGGGCCAGTTTTTCATCCAGAGCAAGTGATGCTGTTTCGGCTTCCTTCTCCATTTTTTGTGCTTTTTTTTCTGCTTCCGCCAAATGGTCCAAGGCAGATGCTATTTCAGCGGCCTTGCCTTCCTCCGGCTCGGCATCGAGAACGATGTCTTCAGCGGCCAGGACCAGAGCCACGGAAGGAAGACGGTCGATAATATTCTCAACAGGCTCACCAAACGGGCCCAGGGAACGATCCCCCTTTCTCTGGAACGGTATCAGAACCAGCGAGGCATCGCCCGACTGCTGTTCGACCGTCGATGCATCCACCGTTTCGAGTTCCACCGGTTCAGCATCGATACGGACATCATCCAGAAATGTCTTCAAATTCTCAACAGGTCCTACCACATCCGTTTTCTTTTCAGCACTCAAGACCCGGATCCTGGCATCGTCCCAATCTTTTGAACGGGTGATCAGATGCGCCAGCAGTAACATCAGGCGGCCCGTTGCATCATCCCACCACCATACATCGATTCGGCGTTCAGTTACCGGGACCAATAGCATTTCTTCCCATCGGTCCTCTTTCGCATCCAGTACAATAATATTACGCCCCTGTTTAAAAATCCGCTTTAAACGTCTGTCATAAAGCGTCTTCCGGATATGCGGCTTTCGGCTGGTCTCATTGAACAACCATCCAAACAAAATGGTGTTTGTTTTCAGTGGCCCGATGCCGGCAGCCTGGACCAGCATATCGATCCCGATCTCAAAGTTCGATGCCGTTACCACCAGCGGGAACACGCCCAGTTCATATGCGGCGATCTCTTTTTCCAGGGCATGTTCAGTCTCTTTCTGAAGTTTGATTGCCTTTGCTCCGTGTTCTTCGATAATCTGAACGACCGTAATCAACCCGGTGTTTCCCGTAATCCAGGCAGCTAGTGTCAGCAGGGGCGCTCTTCTTTCAGGCCTGTCGGAAAAAAGGAGCAGCTGTGGCCGCCAATCCCTCGGGTGCTCGGGTTCTGCAGCAGCCGCCAGCAAGTGATCCCGTACCCGCTGTAGATGATAAGACCGGCTTCCATCTGCCCATCGCGCCGGGCCGGCTGTTCGACGCAGGTACTGGTAGATGGAAAAAAGTACGGCCACAGAGATCAATCCTGCCGAAATATCGATGGCCAGCATCACACCCAGGCACGACAATCCTCCTAAGAGGCTCAGACGGCCGTCATACCATTTGAATCTTGGCCGGAAAAAAGGACTGGCCGCACGTGTTTCGTAATAGGTAGCATAGTTGAGAAGACCATAAGATATCAGAAAAAACATGGAAACAATCGGTGCAATCACGTTAAGATTGCCAATCCCGATGGTAACGATAGCGATGGCGCCTGCCATCAGCACGCCTCTTCTGGGGTTGTTGGTAGCGCCTTCTCCTTTTGCAAAAGGGAGAAGGAAAGGAAAGATACGATCTGAAGCCAAAGATTGCAAAATCCTGGGAGCTCCCAAAAAGGATGCCATGGCGGAAGAAAGGGTTGCCGCAACAACACCGGCCGTAATTAGAGGGGCGAATATCGCCACATTGTTCATGGCTGCATAGTCACCCCTGAGAACCGACTGCGGCAGCGATGCCGAAAAAATAACCGCCGATAGAAAATAGACCACGATGGAAATACCCACGGCCAGAAAGGTTCCCAATGGAAGGCTTTTTCCCGCATCTTTCAGATCGCCGGACATACTGATACCCTGGGTAAACCCCGTTACCGCCGGAAAGAAAATAGCAAAAAGAATCCAGAAACCTGGCCCATCCAAAGGCCCTCGCCAGTTCTGCACCAGATTTGTGGACTCCCATCGCATGATGCCGCCCCAAAAAAACGATATGATAGCGGCCGTCATAATCACCATGACTACATATTGAAAACGTGTGGCCCAGTCAGCACCCAGCCATGCGAATATAAACAGTAAAACAACGGCACCACCCGCCACAAACTGCGGCCCATAAAGCTCAAAATTCAATAAAGGAAGCATCTGGACCATAACTTCCCCGAAGCCGATACAGTAAAAACCGATGGAAACCGACTGGGCCAGGAATAAAACGATCCCCAGGGCCCCCCCGAACTCCGGACCGAGGGTTCTTGAAATCAGGTAATAGTCCCCGCCGCCTTTTATTTTTATGTTGGTGGCAATAGCGGAAAGGGAGATGCTGGTCAAAACGGATATCCCATTGGCGAGAATCAGGATAGCCAGCGCTCTTCCTAATCCGGCGTTTCCCACCACGTAGCCGAGCCGTAAAAAGAGGATAAGACCTAGTATCGTGAGGATGCTGGGTGTAAAGACACCGGAGAAAGTGCCCAAGGTTCCCTGCCGATCCTGGGCCGCCTCTGTTTGGGGCCGATTTTTCATCATATGTTTGAAATAGTTTATTTCTCGTGTTAAATCAAGGAATAGTCGGTTTGGGACATGTGGGAATAGAAACACAAGGGTACAAGGAGTCAAGAATCCAAGGGGCCGAGGGAAAGATCGGAAAAACTCAACTAAAAACCCCATGGTGTTCTCTGATTACTGTTGTCAGATGACAGATCTTAGCTACTAACCAAGAACCAGACGCTTATCCTGAATCCTGGACCCTGGAATCCTTGAACCCTTTTTCAGGCAAACTGGGAAATACATAATTTCTCAGATTTTTCTCAATAATGAATATTGGATAGAGGCACATGAACCAACCAGATGGATACAGTATCGAGGAAAACATTCTACGCAGATCCTATGCCATTCGATCCTACGAGGTAAATGCCGGCGGTCGATTGTCAATACCGTCCATTTTCAATCTGCTGCAGGATGCCGCCAGCAGTCATGCGCTGAAGCTAGGTCTTTCCGTACCTCAGTTACTTGCCAGCAACTATACCTGGGTACTTTCGAGAATTTATCTCAAAATGAATCAATATCCTGGATGGGGAGATACGATCCAGGTTCACACGTGGCCCTCCGGAATTCAGCGGGTATTCGCTTTAAGAGATTTTGATCTCCACCAAGACGGCTGCAGTATTGGATCCTGCATCAGCGCCTGGATCATTATCGATGCAGCAAACCGTCGCCCGGTCCGGCCCACATCCTTTGCCCGGCAACTTAATCCCGTGGATAGAAAACATGTGTTGGAACACCCGCTCGGAAAGCTGCCCGTATTGAAAACACCCCAAATTGAAAAACGGTTCAGTGTCAGGTACCGGGATCTCGACATCAATCAGCATGTCAATAATGCCAGTTATATTGAATGGCTGCTGGAATGCCTTCCCGGTATCGTTGAGAACGACCGCTGCTTGTCGGAACTGGAAGTCAATTTCCTGGGAGAGGCGCTCCATGGAGATACCGTCCTGGCAAGATGCCAAAATCTGGACGAGAAAAGCAAGTTGATTGCCCACGATATTCTACGTGAAGCAGATGGCCGGGAATTGATCAGGGCCAGGACATCCTGGAGAAGACCAGACCCCAAGGTTGCATAAACACCATGGCAAAGGATAGCTAATTATCTATTATTATAGCCGATATCATAGGAAAAACACCATTTCCTGGATGTCCCCGCAGGTGAATTCAACGGATGGGGTCGATTTTGCCATGTTGTTTCCCCTACGGGAAAGCCGGAGAACTTCAGATCCTGCGTTGCTAAGGGTTTGAAGTAACAAGCTACGACATCACCCTTAGACGCCTTGACTCTGAAGCTCTCCGACTTTTGCAACGTTGGGGTATAGTCTAATAGCCTAGGGTCTAAACTGCTAAGAAGAGCAATAAGCCATAAGCGACTTAATGCTT
>JASJGV010000482.1:0-2873 GCA_033791325.1 Desulfobacterales bacterium
CGCTGTGTTGCCGGTGACCGTGTTTCTCATGCTGCCACCCGCCAGATGATGTGCTGCACCGTTACCGGACAGGGAGCCGGTGTGGCGGCGGCACTCTCCATCAAAGAGAAAGTGAACGCCAGCCAAGTGGATATCGTCGCCCTGAAAAAGGCCTTGTCAAAACAAGGGGTACGAATAGACGTTTAGAAAAGAAAGGGATGAGATGGGCATTCAAAATTTCAGTATGGATTTTTTCTCATTGAAAGGCAAAAATGCCGTAGTTACCGGGGGCAATACAGGTCTTGGGCAGTCATTTGCCTTGGCGCTGGCCAAGGCGGGAGCCAACCTTTTTGTACCCAGCATTCTGGATGACGAAGGTATGACCAAGGATCTTATTGAAGCGGAAGGCGTTGCTTTTGAATTCATGAAGATCGACATAACCAATGACGGTGCACCGAAAAAAGTTGTCAAGACCTGTGTCGCGGCCTTGGGTTCCATTGATATTCTGGTGAACAGTGCCGGCATCTGCATTTCGGCAGCGGTCGAAAACTTTGGCAGGGAATCGTGGGACACGATGGTGAACATCAACTTGACGGCCGCATTTGAACTTAGTTATGAAGCCTCAATGTTCATGATTCCTCAGAAAAGCGGTAAGATTATCAATATCTGTTCCCTTTTCTCGTTTCTCGGGGGCCAATGGTCGCCGGCCTATGCCGCTACAAAGCATGGTCTGGCAGGTTTCACCAAAGCCTATTGTGATGAGCTGGCACAACACAACATTCAGGTCAACGGGATTGCACCAGGGTATTATGCAACGGCTATTACGGAAAAGACCAGGAGCAACCCTGAAACGAGCCAACGGGTTCTGGATCACATTCCCGCCAATCGCTGGGGGGAGACCATGGATCTGATGGGTTCGACCATTTTTCTGGCGAGCAGAGCGTCAGACTATGTAAACGGCCATATCCTTGTGGTTGACGGAGGTTACATGGTTCGATAGAAGCTATCAATACAGATAGACTCTTTAGAGAATGCGTGTCATAACAGCTTGTACCATCGAACAATGTTGCTATAGCCCATCCTATGAACATGATATTAACCTGGTGACTAAATAGACAACCCCCGTCATGCCGGACTTGATCCGGTATCCAGTATCTTTCTGGATTCCCGCCTTCGCGGGAAAGACAACTGTGGAGTATTTACCCGCCAGATAATATAAATAGGTGATGTCCGAAAATGAGAAAAGAATTTGTTATCGGTCTTGATGGCGGAACCCAGAGTACAAAGGTGGTTATTTTTGATCTTCAGGGCCGGGTTATCTGCCAAGGCAAAAAAGATCTTCAATCCATGCACATGCCCAAAGCCGGGGTAGCGGAACACCCGGGGGATGATTTGTGGGATACCATCGTAGCGGCAAGTCGTGAAGCCCTGGATCAATTTCCAGGTGACATCAACTCCATTATAGGGATTGGCCTCTGCACCATCCGTTGCTGCAGAGCCTGTTTGAAAGAGAACGGCAGCCTGGCCTCACCAGTTTTGAGCTGGATGGACTTACGTTTATCACGTCCCTATGAACACGAAAATCCTCAGGTCAGGTATGTGACCACGACGTCTGGATATATTACCCACCGTTTTACAGGCCAGTTCAAGGACACGGCCGCTAATTATGAGGGGATGTGGCCCATCGACAAAAACACCTGGCAATGGAGCCAAAATCCAGAGGTCATAAAGGCCTTTCAGATCCCTCTGAAAAATCTTTTTCAACTTGAAATGCCAGGCGCTATCCTCGGGTATGTAACCCGGGAAGCCGCGGAACAAACGGGTATGCCAGCGGGAATCCCAGTGGTTGCAACCGCAAATGACAAAGCGGTGGAGGCCTTAGGTGCCGGTCTGCTGCCAAGCAAAACTGCCCTCGTTTCCCTGGGTACTTATATTGGTGGCATGGTATATGGGGAAAAGAATGTAACGAATCCAAAGACCTTCTTCTCTAATCTGGCATCTATACCCAACGACTATCTATACGAAAGCGGTGGAATTCGGCATGGTATGGGGACGGTCACTTGGTTGAGAAAACTCTTCGGTGACGATGTCCAGCAACAGGCGCAGCCCCTTGGCATTTCCCCCGAAGAACTCCTGAACAGAGAAGCCCAAAGGGTTGCGCCGGGAAGCGATGGATTGATGACCGTCCCGGAATGGCTGGCACCACCAGACAAACCATACAAGAAGGGTATCATGATCGGGTTTCACGGACGCCATACCAGGGCCCATCTGTACCGCTCCATGCTGGAAGCCATTGCCTTGACCATGAAAAATCATATCGATGCCATGAGCAGGGAATTGGACATTGATGTTGATCAAATCATCGTATCCGGCGGGGGAGCACGGAGTGATCTGTTCATGCAGATTTTTACGGACGTATTTGGCCTCCCGGCCATCAGAAATGAACTCCCGGATGCTGCGGGCCTGGGTTCGGCCATCTGTGCTGCTGTGGCAACGGGCGCCTATGACACCTTTGCGGCAGCCATTGAAAAAATGGTCAGAATCCGTGATACATTTCATCCCATTGCAGAGAACACCGCTTTATACGAGAGAATGAACAACGAAGTATACAAACATATTACCGGGTTTACGGATGCTATTCTGGAAAAATCGTACCCCATCTTCAAACAATAGAATTTAGGTGGCGTAAAGGAGAGACAAGCATGTCCTTAAAAAGGGAAGAGATTGTTGAAGCTCTTAGAAAAGTTGTGGGAGAAGATCGGGTTGTTACAGATGAGCAGGTTCTGAAAGAGAGCAGTGTTGACCGTTTCAGAAGATTTGAAGCCTACCACGGCGTGTATAGCCTGCCTTTACCGGCCGCGGTCGTAAATGTGAACAGCACAAAAGACGTTGCC
>JASJGV010000483.1:0-6314 GCA_033791325.1 Desulfobacterales bacterium
CCATCCACATCCGAATAGATTTCACAGCGATCTGCATCCAGTGCGGCAGCCAGTGCGACAGCCGAGGTGTCTGACCCGCCGCGACCGAGGGTGGTGATATCCCTTTTATAACTGACACCCTGAAATCCACCGATGATTACCACCTTCCCCTTGGCCATTTCATCCTGTACACGGAAGGGGCGGACCTCGATGACCTGGGCATCGTTGTGCCGGTCGTTGGTGATGATACCGGCTTGTGAACCGGTGAGAGAGACGGCATCAATGCCCATTTCATTCAAGGCCATGCAAAGCAGGGCCATGGTGATGCGTTCGCCTGTGGAAAGGAGCATGTCCATTTCGCGCCTGGGAGGCTTGGGAGAAAACTCCCGCGCCATGGACAGAAGATTGTCGGTTGTTTTCCCCATGGCTGAAACTACTACGGCAACCTGGATCTGCTGCTGTTTGACATGGGCGATCATCCGGGCAATTTGCCGTAACTTGTCGATATCGGCGACACTGCTGCCACCGTACTTTTGAACGATGCAGGTCATAATCAGAAAATTCCTTATCAAACGATGATGTTAGGAGCCCTAATCGCCTCAAACAGCGCATATCGCCATTGGGTTACCCATTTCACGCTATCAATAGCGAAAACCGAAAGTTGAGGCTGTAAGCTATAAGCAGCTTACAGCTTACAAAAATATATACTTCAAAAAATATTTTGATTCAAGCACTGTAAATCAGATCCCCGGAACCCAAATAGGCAAACCATGCTGAAACAAGAATTCGAATACGAAAAGTTTTAGCTAAAGAAAATGAACCTGTATGCCGAAAAGATTGTCTTGGAGACTCGACGGCCCGTCTTTGATGTATTACATTGTGGTATTAAATTTCCTGTGTACAAAAAACGCACAGGCAAATACAAATTGTTTATCGATTCTATAAAGGAGTGACGTTATGAAATATATACTATCGATCTTGTTGGTTTTTGTGGTTACCACCGCAGCTATGGGAGCGGATGGCGCGGCGGTGATGTATCAGGTTAACGGGCAGTCGTACGAGGGATATTATATCAGCCCTTCAGACAAAGCTCCCCTGGTTGTGTTGATTCACGACTGGGACGGTCTTACCGATTATGAAGTTAAACGTGCTCATATGCTGGCTACGTCAGGGTATGCTGTTTTTGCTGCAGACCTGTTTGGTGCCGGCGTGCGACCCACCGAGATGGTGGATAAACGGCAACATACAGGTGAACTGTACAAAGACAGGAACAAAATGCGGGCCTTGATGAACGGTGCCCTCGAAACTGCCGGGCAAAAAGGCGCCCGTATTGAAAATGCTGTTGCCGCTGGTTACTGTTTTGGCGGGGCAGCCGTACTTGAATGGGCACGGTCCGGAGCGAAATTGAAAGGCTTTGCCACGTTTCACGGAGGCTTGAAAACACCGGAAGGGCAGGATTATAGCAAGACAGAAGGATCCCTGCTGATCATGCATGGTTCAGCAGATTCGGCTATCACCCTGGATCAGTTTGCAGCACTGGCAAAGGAACTGGAATCGGGCGGTGTCTCTCACGAGATGATCACCTACAGTGGAGCGCAGCACGCGTTTACCGTCTTTGACGGATCCCGCTATCAGGAAGCGGCGGACAAAAAATCCTGGAAGCTGTTCCATGAATATCTTGCAGACACCCTCATGCGTTGATATCGGTGGACCCGTTGGGAGCCTTCACCCTAGCGTTGCAAAAGCCGGAGAGATTTAGAGCCAAGGCGCCTGAGGGTGAAGTCGTAGTTTTTTACTTCGAACCCTCAGCAACGCAGGATCTGAAGTTCTCCGACTTTCCCGTAGGGTAAACAACATGGCAAAATAGACACCATCCTTAGAATTCACCTGGGAGAAAGTCCAGGACATGGCGCTATCGCTACGATATTGTATATAATAACAAATCATTATATATATATTGCCATGTTGTTTATGCAACTATGGGGTTCATTGTCCTTGGGTCGTCATATAATAAATCATTTAACGATTTAGAAGCTACCTCAAAAAAAGGGTTTTGGTTTAAGTTTAAGGCGGACCCGAACTTCAACCCGCAGGTATACTGTAGTATTCCGAGGAGTTGGAGCAAGGGGCCAACACAGAAATTGGGGCAAAAAACTTTTTTGAGATAACTTCTATTCTTATTCAAATGGAAACGCCTTGCCTGTGTCTTCCGATCTTGCCAGCGACAGGTCGAAGTCATCGGCATAGATGTGGGAAAGGCCGTCCGGCTCCCTATGTTCCAATCGAACTTGACAACGACCCTTTTCCATGAAAAACCTTGTCGTTCTATAATCCTGTAATCCCCGGAGGACGTGCCATGTTGACCCAACAACAGATAATCGACCGGGCCCACGAGCTCATGTTCGAAGACATCGGTGTCACCAGTGCGGAACCATTTGAATCCCAGCAGCAGATCCTGACGGAGCGTCATGAATCATATGCATGGACCATGACCGCCGGTCTGGATCTGATGTCCGGAACGGAGCCGCAGAATATTCTACCAGGGGCGAAGTCGATTTTTGTCCTCATGGAAGTCTATTTTCGTGAGTCTTACCCCCACACCATGGAACCGTTTTTCGGTCGTTGCTACCTGGATGATGATCGTATAACGCGGGATGGTCTGGCCACGCGCATCAAGGCGTTTCGCTCCTATTTGCGTGATAACGGCATCCAGTCCAAAGTTCCCTTCCATCTGCCCCACCGGCTGGCCGCAGGGCGCGCAGGAATGGGCACTTTCGGGAAGAACTGTCTATTCTACTCCAACCGTGTGGCCCGCAAGAGCTCGTGGGTGCTGCCCATTGCCGTGGTGGTGGATGCTGAATTCGAACCCGGCGAACCGACCCTGGTGACAGGTTGTCCCAAGTGGTGTAGGAACACCTGCCTGGTGGCCTGTCCAACAGGTGCTCTCAAGGGACCCCGTCATATCGATCCCCGGCGCTGTATTTCTTTCCTGACATATTACGGGGACGGCCTTACACCCAGAGACCTCAGGGAACCCATGGGCTTGTACATCTATGGGTGTGACCGCTGTCAGAATGTTTGTCCCCGGAACCAGGCCTGGCTTGCGGCGGATCTGCCCGTCAACCAGAAGGCCGCCCGGAAGGCTGCCGATTTCGACCTGGCCAAACTGCTGCACATGGATCGTCCCTATTTTGAGCAACGCATATGGCCCCACATGTTTTATATGTCCCCTGGCCAGATCTGGCGTTGGAAGATGAACACGGCCCGGGCCATGGGAAACACGCTGGATTCATGTTATGTCAAAGATCTTGTGCGTGCCTATGAAGAATCAGAAGATGAGCGGGTGAAAAGCATGTGTGCCTGGGCCCTGGGCCGCATCGGGGGCAGTCGGGCGAGGTCTGCCCTGGACCGTTTCCGTTCGGGCGCCATGGGACTGGTGGCTGATGAAATTGATTATGGCCTGGAGCTGTGCGGATGATTACCAAGGAAATTTACCAGATCGGCGGCAGCGGGTTTACTGCACCGGAGGATGCCGCCGTCTATTTGATTCACATGGGTGGACGGGCAGCTATCGTGGATGCCGGTTGTGGCAATGCTACGGGCAGGCTGTTGGAAAATATTCGTCGCTGCAACCTACCCGATGCAGTCATTGATTACCTGCTGATTACCCACTGTCATTTCGACCACACCGGGGGAGCGGCTGCATTGAAAGAACGCCTGAATCTGAAGGTTGTGGCACACGTGCGGGATGCCGAGTTTCTCGAAAATGGAGACCAGGAAGTGACTGCGGCCTCCTGGTACGGAAGGGTGTTGGAACCCTTGCCGGTGGATATCAAACTCACCAATTCCCAGGAGAGTATCCACCTGGGGAACCGTGAAATCAGCGCCATTCATATGCCTGGACACTCTCCCGGGTCCCTGGTGTACCAGGTAGTTTCGGAAGGGCAAAAAGTGCTTTTTGCCCAGGATGTCCACGGCCCTGTTCACCCGGACCTTCTTTCGGATCAGGAGGCATACCAGGATTCGTTAAAGAAAATGTTGGAGCTGAACGCGGATATTCTCTGCGAGGGCCACTACGGCATTTTTAACGGGAAGGCTGCGGTCAGGGAGTTTATCAGCTCTTTCATGGTTTAATGTGTTTGTTATAATTATGTTTCAATAACGTCTTTGCCGTGCAGATAAATTTGATGAAATCGTAAAAAGTCCTAGTTGGACTCTTTACGAGACCGTCAAATTTGTTTTACGAATTTATTCGGAGAAGGAAACCACCTCTGCCTGGCTGACCCGCAGAAGTTCTTTCGAAGTGAGGCGCATCATGGCGTCGACATCCCCGCCGCCGCCGTAGATGATGTCCAGTTGTATTACGGCCGTGTCCACGAGGGTGCGCAGTCGCAGCTTATGGCCGAAGGGCGGCATGCTCCCCACAATAAAGCCGGTCAGGGCGAACACTGAATCCGGACTGGCAAATTTGACCTTTTTTCTGCCCACACCCAGGTGAGCGGCCAGTTTCCTGCGGTCTACCCGGGCCAGGCCGTTGTTGATCACCAGCAGGGGCTTGCCATCGATGTGGAAAACCAGGGATTTGATGATCTGGTCGGTGTTCACCGCAAGCGCCCTGGCAGCGTCCCCCACCGTGAGGGTGTGCTCGCTCAAGGGCAGTATCGTGGCCTGGACATGATGGTCGTCGATAAATGTCTGAAGGTCGGTCCTGTCCATGGGGTCTCCTGTGCGCCCTGTGTTTTGTGAAATCCAACGGCATGGTGCAAAAAAGAGATTTATTTGTCAAATAATAATTGCACGATATTTTTACTTTTTCCACAAAGGGGGTGTGTTTTCATCGCACATACACTGCCAAAAAACGTTTTCCGGATCTTACTCTATCTGACCCTGGCCCTGATGCTGGCGTCCTGTATAGCAACGCCCCCGGCATTTGATGAGGACGCATGGCGGCGGGAAGTGGAAGACCGGCGCATGGAAACATTGTATGCACCTCATTTCAGGGACGGAGCCTATTTCAATCCATGGATGCCCATGGAGGCAGACCGGTTGCGGTCGTTCCTGAAATGGCGCTTTACCAGGAAGGCAGCTTATACGGATGAGGAACGACGGTTTCTGCCGGAGATCCTCACGGATCTCACAGGGCGTATTCAGAAAAAAGCCTGCAGCGACACCATTGCCTGGGTCGGACACGCCACGTTTCTCATACATACCGCAGGTGTTACCTGGTTGACCGATCCCATGTTGTCCCAACGGGCCCTGCTGCCAAAAAGGGTCACTCAGCCGGCGCTGCGGAAGGATGATCTTAAAGGTATATCGGGTCCGCTTAACGTTCTCATCTCGCATAACCACTATGACCATCTGGACAAGGATACCATCCGGTCCCTGCCTGATCACGCTCGAATTTTTGTACCGCCGGGCCTCAAGGAAACCCTGCGATCTTTCTTTGACGGGGAAATTCAGGAATTGGACTGGTGGGAACGTGTCGATCTGGGGGATGGCGTTCAGCTCGTGTCGCTACCCGCACAGCATTGGTCGCGGCGGATCGGGCAGGATTTCAATACCACGCTATGGGCCAGCTACCTGCTGGTGACGCCGGAAACGACGATTTATTATGGCGGGGACAGTGGGTTTTTTATCGGGTATCGGGAAATCGGGAAGCGATTTCCAGGAATCGACTATGCACTCATGCCCCTGACGGCATATCACCCGCGTTGGTTTATGCATTATGCTCACATGAACGCCGCTGAATCCGTCCGGGCCTTCCAGAATCTGGGTGCCCGATATTATATCCCAACCCAGTGGGGAACGTTTCAGTTAGGCGATAATCCGCCCGGATACCCTGTATTGGATCTTAAAAGAACGATTAAACGGCAAAACCTGGACCCCTCCCGCTTTGTCATCATGGACATCGGTCAAATCGAGGTCGTTAGAAAGGCCAAATAAGTGTGGTTCTTCTCCCATTGTATTTATTTCCCACAGCGCGGGCGCACCCCACCTGTCCAGCCGAGAGGAGGGCGGGCGGCGGTGCGTTATGTTTTCGGGTATGTGAAATTTCCGGGCTAAATTGCCGGGAAGCTGGTGTTATCCCATGTCTGCTGATGCCAGGGCATACTGGTTCGAACTTTCAGTGATGTACTGGTCGGGACCGCCTTTTCGTCTGCGAATTACGCGGATTTTTTCGCGGTGGACAGGCACCGGTTTCGGTGTCTCTTGTTCGTCTTGTTCGGCGGCTTTGAATAACCGTCGCAACTGGGTTTCATACAATTTGATTTTATGGTCTTCCATATCGCTTCTTTTTGTTTCCTGCCGGGTATAATTTCCGGCTTTTATCATTC
>JASJGV010000484.1:0-4055 GCA_033791325.1 Desulfobacterales bacterium
AATGACGCACACAGTACTAATGACAACGGCAGGATAAAAATAGTTCTTTGTCCTGAACATCCCAACAATTTAGTCGAAAAACATAAGGTCGATACGTAATCATGCATGACATTCTCACCCTTGTCAGACCCAGGGTCTTGAGTTTCAAGAACGCCTCATTTTTTCGGGGAAATAGACAGAGCAGTCTCATGAAACTGCTGCTGTTTGGTGGTATTGGGTTCGCTTTCTGGGGCGGCATCTTTGCGGTGTCATTCAGGGTTCTGCGTTATTTTAAAGGGGTTGAAGAACTGGGCGATCTCCTTGCATTCAAGCTTTTGTCCATGATTCTGATTACACTCATGTCTCTGCTCATTTTCAGTAGTATTCTCACATCCTTGTCCAAACTCTTTCTGAGCAAAGATCTGAATCTGGTACATGCCATGCCGGTTTCCACTTACCGGATCTTTCTGGCCAGATGGATAGAAAGTACGCTGGACAGCTCATGGATGGTCGTCATCTACCTGCTGCCTGTTTTTCTGGCTTACGGTATCGTATTCAACGCGGATTTGTTTTACTACCTCACCGTAGGATCGGCAATTCTCTCACTGGCAGTCATCGCCTCCTGCTTAAGTGCCATGATCGTGGTAGCTGCCGTCGTCTTAATACCGGCCAATCGCATCCGAAATCTCTTCGTCTTCCTGGGTCTGTTGCTCTTCATCCTTCTTTTTATCGCTTTCCGTCTCCTGAGACCCGAAAGACTGGCCAATCCAGAAGTCTTTTCAACGGCACTGATGTACCTTTCGGCGCTCAAAACACCGAATCTGCCTTACCTTCCCAGTACCTGGGCATTTGACGGTATCCAAGCGGCAATCAATGGATCCATCTCTGAAACCCTCTTTCATATGAGCCTTTCTTGGTCATGCGTCGGCATGATGATGTTCCTGATGATCATCATGGCCGACCGACTCTATCTGACAGGATTGTCAAAAGCCCAGGCATCACCGGCCAGGCTTTTAAAACATAAAATACCATTCGACAAAATTTTGTTTTTTCTACCGGCAACCCTGAAAGCGTTCGTGGTAAAAGAAATCAAATCGTTCTTTCGAGACCAGACCCAATGGTCCCAGATATTTCTCATCGGTGGTCTGGTGTTGATCTATATCTTCAATTTCAAGGCACTTCCCCTTGATAAAGCACCCATCAAAACCGTATACCTGCAAAATCTCCTGTCTTTTCTAAATGTAGGCCTGGCATCATTTGTCCTGATTGCCGTCGCCGGGCGTTTTGTCTACCCGGCCATCAGTAACGAGAACGAAGCTTTCTGGATTGTAAAATCGTCACCCATCTCCATGCGGCGATTTCTATGGGTGAAATTCTTCATCTACTTGCTGCCACTCCTCATCCTAACGGAAATTCTCATTCTGGCCACCAATATCTTTTTGAATGTCACACCCTTTATGATGTTGCTATCCACCATAACGATTTTTTTCATGGTTCCCGGCGTGGTGGGCATCGGCATCGGTTTCGGGGCGGCTTACCCGAATTTTAAATCGGAAAACCCCGCTCAATCGGTCACAAGTTTTGGGGGACTGCTTTTTATGATTTTGTGCGCTGCTTTTGTTGGCGGGATCGTCATACTGGAAGCCGGGCCTGTATATAACCTGTTCATGGCAGGCTTCCATCAACGGGCATTGTCCATTCTGGAATGGGTATGGATCATCGGATCCTTTTCACTGGCTTTGATAATTTGTATGCTGGCAATGATCCTGCCCATGCGTTTCGGTGAGAGACGGTTGTCAGAGCGCGTTATATAGCATGATTTCTTTCTTCAAAAGCGTGATTCGTATCTTGATAAAAAGGGAAAAGAAGCCTATATGATGGTCTCACCGGTCTTCTCAACCGACAGGCCCTGGACGACGTTCTGAGTCTGGAGCTCAATCGAGCCATCGGCGAACGGGTTCGAAATAAAGTGGAAGCATTGACCATAAAATGGAACGACACCAACATTCGCCTCACCGTCAGTGGCGGTCTCTCCTCTTTCCCCGAAGAAGCAGACAGCGTCCTATCCCTGCTTCAAACCGCAGATGAGGCTGTTCCACGGACGAATAATATGTGCAAAACAGACCCTTATAAACCGTTTCAGCGCTTTGAGTCGCAACAGTGAGCACACCCCAGCGTTGCAAAAACCTGAGGGCTTCAGAGTCAAGACGCCTAAGGGTGAAGTCGTAGTATTTTACTTCGAACCCTTAAATAGCGCTATTTGATAATGAAGATCGAAACATCCCTGGCCGCGTTAAGCACTTTCTGTGATGTACTCCCGAAAAAGAAATCCCTTATACCGGAAGTGCCCCCCCTGCCGATAGCCACAACATCATAACCATCTTCAGATTCACGAATGATATCCCTCGCAACCCCCTCTTTCAGGTCCTCGTGTTTGGTTCCGATGTTCGTTTCCTCGAAACCCTTGGCTATAAGTGTCTCTTTTGCCTGCTGTATGGCGGCATCGACTATCTCTCTCTTTTTATCTGCCATGGTGCAGAAAGCACTCTGCTGAGATTTAAAATACGGAGTCAGTGCGGGACTGTTCATTTTGCACAGGGCCTCTGTATCCATAGCAACGCTAAACAGGGTAATACGCGAATCCCTGGCAAACGTTTCCGCTACTGCGTCCACAGCACGTTGGGCATTTTCCGAGTCGTCAAGTGCGATCAAGATCTTTTTGCTCATGAAATTTCTCCTTCTGCTTGCAAGTTAAAACAGATATTAAATTTCATCTTACTGAAAAATGCCCCACGCATCAACTCTGTTTTTCAAACCGGTTGACATTCTCGATTGACTGCTTGAGCTATTAACGCCACAGAGTGGCACAAAAGGTGTCACTCTCTTCATGTTTACAAAACGCCATTTTGTTTGTGCCTTCCTTGAAAAGGCTCCCGTAAATTCACGGGTGCCTTTTCTTTTGTAAATTCCCCAATATATATATCATTACATCTTGTCAGGAGAATTTTTTCCTGCTAGTTTATCGGAAAAGGAGTCGATGCCATGGTATCCGGTAAATATCCCCAACAACCTGTTATTGCAGTCGGCGCTGTGGTGGTGCACAAAAATCGCATACTACTGATTCGTCGGGGCAAGGAACCGGCTAAGGGAGAGTGGGCCATACCCGGGGGACGTGTTGAATTAGGAGAAACCATGCGTGAGGCGGTGGCACGGGAAATTTTGGAAGAAACATGCGTTTCCATCCGTCCAGGAGAATTGGTATATTTCTTCGAAACGATTCAGCCCGATTCAGACGGAAAAATTCGGTTTCACTATGCCATTTTTGATTTCATGGCCGAATACCTGACAGGCGAACCCAATCCCGGTGACGACGCCGCTGAGGCCAGGTGGGTTTCGGTCGCCGACGCCAATACCTACAACCTGAACATCAAAACCCGGGATCTTTTGAATCAAATCGGATTTATTTCCTGAACCGCATCAGCGAGCACATTCCCCGTAGCTTGCTGCGAGGTTAGCGAGCGACTCTAAATTAGACAGAATTCCTTACGATCGATGCGAAGCACTGCCGTACGGCAGAACATTCCTCGTAGCTTGTTGCGAGGTTCTTCAATAAATTCGTTTTATGAATTTATAAAACGCGACGTTGTCGTTAAAAAAACAAAAGCGTCTATATTTGCTTTCAAAATCCTCTTTCTGCTCGTCTATCGGTCAGAATGTCAGCTTCGAAGCAATGTTTGCCACATGCCGGCCCTGAAATCGGGCAGCTTCCAGTTCGTTATCACTCGGCATTCTTTCACCTGACCCACCGGCAATCGTTGAAGCACCATAGGGAGATCCACCCGTTACCTCGTCGATTCTCATCTGACCCTGAAAAGCGTACGGTAGCCCCACAACCACCATACCATGATGCAGCAGGGTTACATGAAAAGTCAAAAGGGTCGATTCCTGACCACCATGCTGGGTAGCGGTACTTGTAAAAACACTACCGGCCTTGCCCACCAGGGTCCCCTCCGCCCACAACTGCCCGGTGGCATCCAGAAACTGACGCATCTGGCCACACATATTGCCAAAACGGG
>JASJGV010000485.1:0-3213 GCA_033791325.1 Desulfobacterales bacterium
AATGATACACTATTATACTAAATATCGTTGTGACAGTGTTGTTTCTTGGACATTTCCCCTGGTGAATTCTAAGGAAAATATCGATTTTGCCATGGTGCTTACCCTTCGGGAAAACCTTCTGAAGCCCTCAGGTTTTTGCACGCTGGGGTAAAAGGTTCGCTCTGTATAAAAAAAATGGGCAGCAGAAAATTAATCCTGCTGCCCCAGGTATTATCGACACACACGTTTGATAGTGCCAATCATGTTTAGCCCGGATGCGTCGCATTGCCCTGTTAAGCTTTCCTCATCAGGCTACACCCTCGCGAGTATCGCCTAACCTGGTCATGCTCCACCTGACCTTGCCAAGCACCCTGTCTCGCTCTGTCCTGCTCTGTCTTACCATCCGGTACGCAACCCTCGCAGGTTTTGCCTCGTCTGGTAATGCCCGACCTGACGTTGTTCCTCGTCGTGTCTCGCGATGTCTCGTTCGATCTTCCTACGCCATGTTCACCCTTGCGGGTTTGCCTGACCTAGTCATACCAAGCGCAACCTTGCTTGTCACAACGTCTCACGCTGTCTTGCCTAGCCTTCTTAGGCTTGTTCATCCCTTGCAGGATTTACTTTACCTAGTCATACCAAGCCTGACCTTGCTCGGCTCCGCGAATCATCCTGTCTTGTCTGGTTTTCTTATGCTAACCTCCATCCTTGCGGGCTTTAGTCAACATCGCCATACCAGTCTTGACCTGCGAAACGCTTTGCCTCACTCTGTCATATCCAGCTTTTTCTACATCAAGTTCAACCCGAATGAATTTTGCCTGACCTAGTTATTCCGGACCTGACCTTGCTCGACATTTTAGGGTCATCATGATTGGGATCGATAATTACCCTTGACTCATTGGTAGTTTATATCTTCACCACTTGTCAAGCTTTTTTTTCATATTTATAAAAATAGTTTGATTGGCTTAGTTATAATGTTATATCAATATGTTATTAATCTATTTATTGTTTACAATAACGGTATTCCCATTTAATTCGGCAGGTTACTTTCCCGCTCCATTCATTCGTTTTTTGAGTCAGTTTTCATGCTAAACAGGTGCCCTTTTTTATACGTTCAACAGGCTTCCTGAAATCAAATATAAAATAAATGTTAGTAATTCAACTAGATATTATCCAGCACTTTCTCTACCCAAAGCCTGAAGACCATCGTGGATGACAAAGTAGAAACGAGATGATATGCTACGGCCAAGTATATGTGCAGATCGATAGATATCTGCGAAACGAGCCGTTGGTATGGAGGAAGACATAAAAATGTGGCGAACAAACAACCTATCGTTAATCATCGGCATGCTCTTGTTGTGCACGATAGGGCTATGGATTGCAGTCGAAACCGGTCAGGCGGCAGCACCCGAGAAGAAAGCACCTTTCCCGCGCAGTCTGGAAAGTTATGATGACCAGGGCATGACCGGTATCATTGAGATTCTGTGGAACCGTGCCCGGAAAGAGCCCTTCAATCTGGTAGCCCTGTTAATCTTCTTTTGTGCTATTGTCCACACCTTCCTCGCCAGCAGGTTCATGACAATAGCGCACCACTGGGAACGCACACACGAGAATAAGGTAAGACAAGGATTCGCTGACATGGACTCGGTTCACTACGGGGCTGAACTGTTTCACTTCCTGGGAGAAGTGGAGGTCATCTTCGGACTGTGGGCCCTGGCCCTGCTGATGGCGATCATCGGCTTTTTCGACTGGAAAACAGCGGTCAATTACATTGCTTATGATGTCAATTTCGTTGAAGCCATGTTCGTGGTAACGATCATGGCACTGGCCGCAACCCGGCCCATCTTAAAGCTGTCCGAAACAATCATGCAGAAAATAGCGGGTCTTTTAGGGGGCAGTCTGACCGCCTGGTGGTTTACCATCCTCAGCCTGGGCCCGATCCTGGGCTCGCTTATCACCGAACCGGCGGCCATGACCATCTCTGCGTTGCTGCTGAGCCGTAAATTTTTTCATCTGCAGCCCAGCGCCGGGTTTAAATATGCCACGCTGGGTCTGCTTTTTGTCAACATTTCAGTGGGAGGGACCCTGACCCACTTTGCCGCACCGCCGGTAATGATGGTTGCCACCCCCTGGCAGTGGGACACCCTGCACATGTTTACCCATTTCGGCTGGAAAGCGGTTCTTGGCATACTGTTGGCCAACGGTTTGTATTGTCTCTTTTTCCGCAAGGAATTGACCGGAATGCAGCACGATTTTTCCGTCGAGGAACTCAAGCACCGCATCCAATCCGAGTTGATCAAACGTAAGGATTTAAAAGCGCAGTTCGAAAAGATCGGACCCGAGACATCGAAAACCCTGGCTTTCGAGGAAACGCTTCATCGTAAAACAGAGGAAGTCTTTCATCATATTAAATTGCAATTGGAAAAAGAGTGCCTGCCGCACCTTTTAGGAAAAGGTTTCGATGAGGATCTGATCAAAGAGGCCTTTGACAAACGTTTCAAGGAGATCGAGCTCCAAAAAGTACGGCAGCTTCTTCCGGGGGTGCTTCCCGAAAATGAGCGGCCCTTGTTTGTCGATCCGGAATGGGACAACCGCGACGATCCGGTGCCGGTATGGATGATTGCTACGCATGTGCTGTTTATGGCCTGGACGATCTTCAATGCCCACTACCCGGCGTTATTTATCCCGGGCCTGCTCTTTTTCCTGGGGTTTGCCCAGGTCACCGCACCGTTTCAGAATCGCATTGATCTCAAACCGCCCTTGCTGGTAGGCTTTTTCCTGGGCGGGCTGGTGGTGCACGGAGGGGTCCAGGGCTGGTGGATCGAGCCGGTGTTGAGCAGGCTAGGTGAAATTCCACTCATGCTGGGGGCCACGATCCTGACCGCTTTCAATGACAACGCCGCCATTACCTTTCTCTGCACACTGGTGCCGGTATTTACGGACAGTCTCAAGTACGCCGTTGTGGCGGGTGCTGTTGCAGGTGGTGGGCTCACGGTCATTGCCAATGCGCCAAATCCGGCCGGACAATCACTGCTGAAAAAATATTTTGACAATGCCGTATCTCCGGTGGGGCTGCTCAAGGGTGCCCTGCTGCCGACGGTCATCACATGGCTTTGTTTTGCTGTGTTCCGGTAATATTGATGTACCCCATAGTTGCATAAACAACATGGCAAACAATAGATAATGATACGTTATTATACTAAATATCGATACGATAGCGTTGTTTCTTGGACATTT
>JASJGV010000486.1:0-7544 GCA_033791325.1 Desulfobacterales bacterium
ATATGCAGTTTCTAAAAGTTGCGTGAGGCTACTATCATAGCAAACGTGAAAATAGCTGTTATCGATGAAGACGTCATCGTCAGGGATTTTATTGTCAGCACGTTAATGTACAGTGTCAACAGAGAGATTCTGACGTTCGACAACGGGTTTGATGCCTGGATATCCTTTGAGGAATCAGGCTTTCCTGATTTAATTATTGCGGATGTCAACCTGCAGAAAATTGATAGTTTTGCACTGATGCCCAAGGTAAAAGAAACCAGTCCAAAAACAATCGTTGTGCTTTTCTCGGATTTGCCGAGCAATGAAACAACGGCGAAGGAACAGGGAGTCGATGCATTTTTAGCAAAGCCATTCGGCGTCAACGAACTTTTCAGCCTGGTCCAGACCTTTGTGGTCGAGCAGGATCCTGCCGGTGATCCTTCTACTCCCGCTTAAAACCAAAACCGAGTATTTCATATCCTTTTTGAGGTGACTGCGACCTTGCAATCCTGGAAGCCTGCCATGTCTGCCCTGCAGCACGAAGACCCGAAAATTGCCGACCTGGTTCACAAGGAGGCCCGGCGTTTGGAAGAAACGCTTGATCTCATTGCGGCTGAGAACCATTCTCCCCCGGCCATTATGGAAGCCCTTGGATCCGTATTTAATACCAAAACCATCGAAGGATATCCAGGCCGGCGATATCATGCCGGTTGTGTCAATGCAGATGCTGTGGAGAATCTTGCAATTTCCAGGGCAAAAACACTCTTCAACGCGCAGCATGCAAATGTACAACCGCATAGCGGGACATCCGCCAACCTTGGGGTTTATTTCTCAGTTCTCGATATCGGCGATAGAATTCTGTCCATGACCCTTTCGCACGGTGGTCATCTTTCCCATGGCCATCCTATTTCGATTGCCGGTAAGTGTTTTGATATTCAACACTATGGTGTTGATCGAAAAACAGGATTGATCGATTACGAAGCCCTGACATCTCTGGCAAAGACATTCAAACCCAAGATGATTGTGGCCGGGGCCAGTTCATATCCGCGATTGATAGATTATGAAAAAATAGCCGGGGTGGCGGCATCAATCCAGGCATATTTTATGGTCGACATGGCTCATGTCGGAGGTTTGGTGGCAGCCAACATGATTCCAAGCCCTGTCCCCCTGGCCGATTTTGTTACCTTGACATGTTATAAAACAATGATGGGCGGAAGAGGTGGCATCATCCTTTGCAGAAAGGTGTTTGCGAAACAAATCGATAAATCCGTATTTCCCGGTTGTCAGGGAACCAGCGCCGTCAACAGTATTGCAGCTAAAGCGGTGATTTTGAAGATGGCCATGGGGAAACCCTTTGCAGTCGCTCAAGAAAAAACCATCGATATGGCCCAGGCCCTGTCTGAACAATTTATCAAGAAAGGGTACCGTGTTTTGACCAATGGAACCGATACTCACCAGGTCATCATTGATGTGGCATCAAGAGGGGGGGATGCCGGTCTGGTGGAAAAAGCACTGGAACGAGCAAATATTATTCTCAACAGAAATGTTCTGCCGGGGGATGAAAAGATACCGGGAGCGATCAGTGGTATCCGCATGGGAACTGCTGCCATGGTGTCCCGGGGAATGGGAAAGGCAGAAACCGCTATCGTCGCGGATCTTGTTGACAGGGTGATCACCCATGCTACACGGCCCGATGTGGTCCTTTCGGTTAAAGAGGAGGTCGTCTCGTTATGCCATCGATTTCCTGTCTATCAGGTTCAGGAATAACGAGCAACAGGAGCGATAATATCGCGAAGAATAAATTCGTTATACGATTTTATTGAATGAGGAAAATCAACCAATGACAGTACTCGTTGAAGCCCTGAAAGTGGAAAATCTGCACAAAAGTTTTGGCCAGGCAGCTGTCTTGAAGGGGATTTCTTTCGAGGCAAACGAACAGGATGTCATCTCAATACTTGGAAGTAGCGGATCTGGAAAGAGCACCCTGCTGAGATGTATCAATCTGCTGGAGACACCTACATCGGGCAATGTTTACGTGCATGGCGAACTGATCAACATGCGTGATCTGGCCTCGGGCGAGCGAAGACCTGTGGATCGAAAACAGGTGGAGCGTATTCGATCGAAACTGGCAATGGTTTTTCAGCAGTTCAATTTATGGGCTCATATGACGGTAATGCAAAATGTGATCGAGGCACCGGTGCATGTGCTGAAACTGTCCAAACAGGAAGCTAAAGAACGGGCGGAACATCTTCTGAACCGGGTCGGGATGTATGAACACAGGAACTACTACCCTGCGCATCTTTCCGGCGGCCAGATGCAGCGGACAGCCATCGCAAGAGCGCTGGCCATGGAACCGGATATGTTGCTTTTTGATGAACCTACGTCTGCCCTGGATCCGGAATTGGTGGGAGAAGTGCTTAAGGTAATGCGAAGTCTGGCGGAAGAAGGCCGCACCATGCTGGTTGTCACGCATGAAATGGGGTTTGCACGGGAAGTTTCCAGCCGTGTGATTTTCTTAGACGAAGGACTGGTGGAGGAGGATGGTTCTCCTGACAAGGTATTTGACAATCCCAACTCTGATCGTTTCCGCCAGTTTCTGACTGGAACCTTGAAATAACTGTGTGGAAACCCTGTTTGTTAGCGGGATACAGCCCAGTTTTATGTTGACTGGAGATATAAACTCGTTCAACCCATTTGCTCTGAAATCTTATATTGAGTGAGAAAATTATGACAGATATCATCAGTTATTTGCCGCTAATTTTAAAAGGAATGGTACTTACTGTCGAGGTAGCGTTGATTTCGCTATTGATATCGGTATTGTTGGGGATGCTCGGTGCCGTTGCCAAGCTTTCCAAATCCAGGGTAGCTAGGGCTATTGCAGGAATATACACAACCATTATTCGTGGTATCCCTGATCTGGTTCTCATGACCATTCTCTTTTTCGGTGGTCAAATCCTGGTAAATAATATCGGAGAGAAAATGGGCTGGGAATATATCGATGTCAGTCCCTTTATGGCCGGAGTCCTCACCATCGGGTTCATTTTTGGTGCATACATGGCAGAGTCATTCCGTGGGGGTATACTGGCGGTATCTCACGGCGAAATAGAGGCCGGATATGCTTTCGGTATGAACCCGGCGAAAGTATTTATTCGTATAACCCTGCCGGCCATGATACGACACGCCCTGCCCAGCTTTGGTAACAATTGGCTGGTTTTGACAAAAACAACAGCCCTCATATCCGTCATTGGTTTACAGGACATGGTGTACAATGCCAGCAATGCCGGCGGATCTACCCGTAAGCCGTTTACTTTTTACTGCGTGGTGGCGTTTTTATTCCTTATCATTACAGGAATTTCCGACCTCGGATTACGCAGGCTAAACAAGCGTTACAGCGTAGGGGTCCGAAGAGAATGATCCAGAGAGACCGCCCAAATAATTGAAGAACCTCGCAGCATGCGAAGCACTGCCGAACGGCAGAACCTACGGGGCGCTGTTGCGGTTCAAGAGAAATTGTGAGTTAGGAACCATATGGACATACAGGCTATCATAGACAATCTGCCGCTCTATTTTCAAGGTCTCTGGACAACGATTGTTTTGGTCGTTTCATCCCTGGCCATCGGGCTATGCATGGCCATACCCATTGCCCTTCTGGCAACGGCAAAAAATAAATGGATCAGCTTTTTACCCAAAGCCTATATCTATTTTTTTCGGGGCACCCCGTTGCTGGTACAAATGTATATGATCTACCACGGTATGGGGCAGTTTGAACTTGTTCATGATAGTTTCTTATGGACTATTTTCAAAGAAGCCTATGCATGCGCACTGATTGCCTTTGCCCTCAACACAGCTGCTTACACAGGTGAAATATTACGGGGAACCATTGAACAGACCCTCTTTGGTGAAATAGAAGCAGCTAAAGCTTGCGGGATGTCAGTACCGATGGTCTACCGGCGTATTATCCTGCCGAGCACTTTCAGGCGGGCGTTGCCGGCTTATGGCAATGAGGTTATATTTATGCTTCACGGCAGTGCATTGGCAGGTGTCATTACCATTGTCGATTTATTTGGTGCGGCTAAGATTGTTAATTCAAGATACTTTGTGCCGTTTGAGTCTTTTATTACGGCCGGCATTTTTTATCTATGTCTCACCTTTATGATTGTATGGGCATTTAAGAAGGCTGAACATCATTTTCATGCATACCTGCGTCCGCGCGAAAATTAGAAACCCTCTCAAAATTGTCTTTTGGCCCAATCTCTGCGTTGAACTCTTGTTTCAATTCCTCAAAATACAGGAGTATTCACCCCAAGGGCACTTCCTGCGGGCGCCTGCGGGTTGAAACGCTCGTCCGCCTTGATCTTGAACTAAGATCCTATTTTTGAGAGGGTTTCTATCGTTATCGAACAGCTATTTGCCGTGATTTGCCGAAGCGGTTTCGGAACGGTATTCTGAAAAACACGAGTGATAGCATCAACGGAAATCAAATACTTGTATGCTGGGAAGCGAGAATGCTTGGAGGCTGGGATGCTGCGGTCTGATCACAACTGTTGGCCACCCTCCAACCCTTTTTTCTCTATGGCCGCCGTTTGTCTTTCAGTATATGATTTGAAATCACCACGCGTTGAATTTCAGATGTCCCCTCATAGATAGTAAAGACCCGGGCGTCCCGGTAAAATCGTTCCACAGGGTAATCTTTGACAAAGCCATAACCCCCATGCATCTGAAGTGATTTTGCCGTTACCCGGTTCACCATTTCACTGGCAAACAGTTTGGCCATGGATGCCTGGACCGTATAATTTTCACCCCGGTCTTTCATGGCGGCAGCTGAAAACATGAATTGCCGGGCAGCTTCTATTTCTGTTGCCATGTCCGCAAGCATCCAGCGCAGACCCTGGAACTTTGATATTTTCCGGCCGAACTGTTCTCTGCCTTTGGCGTGTTTTACCGCGGCATCGAATGCTGCCTGGGCAACGCCAACCGATTGGGCTGAAATGCCGATACGCCCGCCGTCAAGCGCCCGCATGGCGATTTTAAACCCGTCTCCCTCGTTTCCGAGCATGTCCGAACCTGACACCCGGCAATTGTCAAATATCAAGTCTGCCGTATCGGATGCACACAGTCCCATCTTCTCTTCAAGGCGTCCGACAATGAAGCCCGGTGTATCTTTTTTTACCAGGAAGGCGCTGATGCCTTGATGCTTCTGGGATGGGTCTGTTTTTGCGGTGACAATGACAAGTTCTGCATTTTTGCCGCTGGTGATAAATCGTTTGGTGCCGTTGAGTATGTAGTCGTTTCCATCCCGTTCCGCCAGGGTCGACTGACTGACAGGGTCCGAGCCGGCGTGGGGTTCCGTCAGGGCAAAAGCACCGATAAAATCCCCTCTGGCAAGGGGTTTCAGATAGGTTTGTTTCTGCTCCTCGGTACCATGGCGAAGAAGGCTTTCACACACAATGGAATTATGAACGGACATAACGACTGCGGTGGATGCACAGGAGTAGGCAATTTCTGAAAGCGCCAGGACGTAACTGACAGTGTCTGCTTGAGAACCATCATATTCAAGAGGCACCATCATACCGAGGAGACCCAGTTCCCCCATCTTTTCAAGATTGTCGGCAGGAAATTCCTTGGTCCGGTCACGCTCCATAGCTGTTTCAGCAACGACTTTTCTCGAAAATTCTCTCACCATCGATTGAATCATGCGCTGTTCATCGTTCAGTTTGAAAGTCATCTGTTACTCCTTACTTCAATCCTCGAGTCTTGGTATGATAGGAGGCTGGGATGCTTCGGTCTACTCACCGTGTCGGCCACCCTCGAACCTTTGTATCCCCCTCGACCCCTGGAGCCCTAATTTTACGGTCCATATATGACCACCAGAAGTTTTGCCTTTTCTTTCCCGGTATTCTTGAGGTTATGCTGTATACCCGAGTTGAAGTGAAGAGAATCACCTGTTTTCAACTTATTGACGTGGTCTCCCACAACAATTTCTATCTGGCCGGACAGCACATAGGTGAATTCTTCCCCCTCGTGATGATAGCCAACACCCTGATGATCGGCCATTGGGTCGATGGTCACCAGAAACGCTTTTAAATGCTTGTTTTCGGCCCCGGGTGTCAGCGTGGTGTAGGCATAATTGTCGGTTCGCTTGGTATATGCCTTGATCCGGCTCTTCATCTTGGATTCATCCTCTTTCAACAAGGCGCCTGAGTCGATCTTGAGGGCTCTGGCAATCTGGAGGAGCGTTCCTACGGGGGGGGTTACTTTGCCTTTCTCAATATCCTTTATATAGTCGATGGTGAATCCGGTCTCATTGGCCAGCAGGTCAAAAGTGATTTTGTTGGATGTCCTGGCTTTCTTAATTTTTTGGCCGATGGATAAAGACGAGTCTTTCTTTTTCATAGGCATGCCATCTCCTCCTTACTATCATGGGGCTATTTATACGTGTAAAACCCGCGCCCGGTTTTCTGCCAAGCCATCCTGCTTCCACGTACTTTCGAAGCAATGGGCAGGGTCGGTACTTGGAGTCATTAAACCCATTGTATAACGTTTCCATGACAGCCAGGCATGTATCGAGGCCGATAAGGTCTGCAAGCTCCAGGGGGCCCATGGGATGATTCATCCCGAGTTTCATGACCGTATCGATGTCTTCCTTTTTGCCAACACTATGATAGAGGCAGTACACGGCTTCATTGATCATGGGCAGCAAGATTCTGTTGGCGATAAATCCCGGGAAGTCATTGGCTTCAGCAGGGGTTTTTCCAAATTTAAGCGACAGGTCCCAGGTTGACTTGAATGTTTCCTCGGAAGTAGCGATACCCCTAATGATTTCCACCAACCTCATCACCGGTACTGGATTCATGAAGTGCATCCCGATAATCTTCTCCGGTCTTTGGGTCTGTGCCGCAATCCGGCCGATGGGAATAGAAGACGTATTGGTGGAAAGGATGGTATCTGGTGGGCAGATATTATCCAGATCTTTGAATATCTTGAATTTCAAGGTCTCGTTCTCAGTGGCCGCCTCCACGACAAAGTCAGCTGCGGCCATATCTTTCAGGTCTGTGCTGGTGGAAATTCTACCCAAAATCGATTCTTTTTCTGTTTCCGTTATTTTCCCTTTGCCGACACTTCGCGTTAGAATCTTTGTGATGGTAGCCAATCCTTTCTGTACAAATTCTGAAGAAATATCGTTCATGACCACATCCATCCCGCTTGTTGCCACCACTTGCGCAATACCATTTCCCATTTGACCTGCTCCGATGACACCCAAGGTGTTTATGTCCATTTTCCCCTCCCATTGTTATGTTATAAATCTTTAGGTTGTCAGATCGTTGTAACTGCTCAGGTAGTTTTTTAGGCTGACGGCTGTAGACTGTTTGGTCTCACACTTGGTTCTCAGTAGCACGACTCGCTTTTCCAGCCGACTGCCTATCCACCTAAGTTGTTAAGGTCTCCTAACGACAAGGGCCACCGCTTCCCCTCCACCAAGACAAAGACTGGCAAGCCCAATTTTTTTCTCTTGCCGGATCATTTCGTGCAAAAGTGTCACCAGTACACGGCAGCCGCTTGCACCG
>JASJGV010000487.1:0-3028 GCA_033791325.1 Desulfobacterales bacterium
TCGGACATCTGGATCCGGATGCTTTACGGGCACCCGGACAGCATGGACGACACCCTGATCCGAACCATGCACGAAGCAGACAATATCTGCTTCTATTTTGATATTCCTATTCAGCATGCAAGCAATCGGATATTGAAAAAGATGGGAAGGCAGTATCAAAAAGAAGATCTTTTCAGGCTCTTTGACCAAATTCGCTCCGTTTCCGCTGACGCTTGCCTTCGAACAACCGTCATCACCGGGTTTCCGGGGGAGACCGAATCGGATTTTGATGAATTGTTAGATTGCATTGAAAAAATTCAATTTGACCACCTGGGTGTTTTTAATTATTCTGATTCAGAGGATCTGTCATCACACGGGCTGAAACATCATGTGCCGGAGGATATCGCCATGAAACGCTACGATGCGATCATGTCACGACAAATGGACATATCTACCGGAAATAATGAAAAATATTTGCACCGGATTCTTCCTGTACTTATCGAAGAAATGCCCGAAAAAGGGTTATATCTCGGGAGGACTATTTTTCAGGCGCCTGAGGTAGACGGCCTCACCTATGTCCACAAGGACCGGCTGACGGTGGGTGGGTTTGCAGATGTCCGGATTACCGATACCCTGGAGTATGATTTGATTGGAGAGGCATTGTGAGTGATCTGAAAAATAGAATCCTGTCACTGGTTAAGGACGATCTGGACGGTATTGAAGCGGCGCTGCTCGAAAATCTGCACCCGAACCTGGAACTGGTTTCCAAGGTGGCCCATCATATACTCTTCAGCGGTGGGAAACGTCTTCGGCCGTTGTTGATGGTACTGTCTGCAAGACTGTGTGATTACCGTGGTGATTATGACAAAACATTTTCCGTCATTTTTGAGTACCTCCATGCTGCGACCCTGTTACACGACGATCTGGTGGACGGTGCGGACTTGCGTAGAGGAAAGCCTGCTTCTCATACCGTATGGGGAAATGAAATTGCTGTGCTGGTGGGAGACTTTCTCCTGGCCCGTGGCCTGGCGATTGCCGCAGAGACAAACGAGCCCAGAATCATAAAAATTATTTCCGAAATTACTGAGAACATGTCACAGGGTGAAATTCATCAGATCGACCGGAAAGGTAAGACAGATCTGAGCGAAACGGAGTACATGGATATCATCAAGTGTAAAACAGCCGTGCTGTTTCAAGGGGCATGCCGCATCAGTGCCATTCTCGCCGAGGCACCTGAAGAAAAAGAGGTGGCCCTTGCACAATATGGCTACCATCTTGGCATGGCCTTTCAAATGCTGGATGACCTGCTTGACTATACGTTTGATACGCAGGTATTGGGAAAAACAGTCGGGGCGGATCTGCGGGAAGGGAAACTGACGCTCCCGGTCATTGTTGCATTAAACCATGCCGGGCCCGGGGATCGTGATTTGATGGAGAAGATCATCCAGAATGAAAGATTCACGAATAATGATTTCAAATGGCTGGTAGAAAAGATATCCGAACATGGCGGTTTTGAATATACCAGGGCCTTAGCGTATGAGCACACCGCAAAAGCCCGTCAGACGCTCGAGTTGTTCCCTGTATCACCGACCAGGGATATTCTGTTCGATATTGCCGGGTATGCTCTCGAAAGAACGCATTAACGTGGCAAGAACCGTTTACAGGAAAGGTGAAAGACACATGTGTTTTGCTTTAAAATCAATTGGGAAAATGAGTTTCCTAGTGGTTAATGTGGTGCTGTTGTGGACATTGTGTTGCCCTGTCCTGGCGCAGGAAGACGATACCGTAAGCGTTGTGGATGTCGTTGGTTCCGGAGCCATTCATGGCAACGATATGGCATCTGCCAGGGAGCAGGCCATTTTAAATGCCTTGGTGTCTGCGGTTGCTACCGTGGCCGATGAATTTCAGCCTTTCCAGCAACAGGTGGGCAAATTCAAGATTTTTAATGAGCTTCTTTATAATCAGACCGATCGTTTCATCCAGGGTTATAAGGTGTTGACGGAGTACCTGTCTGGAAACAACTACCGTGCCATTGTACAGGCAACGGTGATGAAAGACAAGATCAAGAAGACCCTTCTGAGTGCCGGCCTGGTCAAGCAGGAACATGTAATGCCAAAGGTTCTTTTTTTTCTTGCAGAGAAAAAAATGGAAGACATCCTGCCGATTTACTGGTGGGGTGAGGACCTCGTATTTGTTGTTCCTTTATCAGAAGAGGCGATGGCGCAAGCCTTGAAAGATGCGGGCATGACGGTGATCAACCATGCCGTTATCGTGGAACCCGTAAACTATCCGGTCGATGTCCCTCTTCAGGAAGCCATCGATCTGGGCAAGCACATGGCAGCGGACATTGTAATCATTGGGAAGGCAGTAGCTAAAAAGACAACGAATGTGATGGATGGAAACGTAAAGACATTTAAAGGATCTGTAAGCACAAAAGCTTATCGCACGGAGACCGGAAAGGAAATTGCCTTTGCCGCAAGGACGGCCGTTTTTGCAAGTGAAGATGATGAGACGGGCGGAAAAGAGGCCTTGTTCAATGCCGGCATGCTTGTTGGGCAGGAGATGGTCTTGCAGCTGACGTCGGCCTGGGAAAGCGAATCCAGCCGGCAATCCCTGGTGGAAATCAATATTCACGGCACCCGGGAACTGGTGAATTTTATCAAGTTTCGCAAAGCACTGGGAAAGATTCCCGGGGTAACGGCCATACACATCAAGGTCATGAAGGCGGATGAATCAGTTATTTCAGTAAATTACGAAGGTACCGCACAGTCTCTTGCCGATGCATTGTTACTCAAGACCTTTGAATCTTTTGGTATCGATATTTACGAGGTGTCACCCGGGAGCTTGGGTATAGAGCTTGTGGTCGGTTAAATTTGAATTCCCCGCTGCTTGCAGCGTTGGATGAATTCAAGTTATAGATTAAGATCCATAAAATCGTGCTACGATTTTATTTGTTGAAAACAGTTAGAGAGGTCATCATATGTTGCATCAGCAATTAAAGAAATATTGTGGGTTCAACGGCTTTATCAAAGGTCAGGAAGATGTCATC
>JASJGV010000488.1:0-2806 GCA_033791325.1 Desulfobacterales bacterium
TCTCGACCATGGCGAGAAAGCTTGTATAGCTGATATTGGTCTCGGGCTGGTTCTGTTGGTTGAATAGATTGTAGAGCATTATCATCATCAATGTGATGACGAGCCAAAGCGCAAGATTCTTGTAAAACGGGTTCAAAAGATTTGTCCTCCAACGATGAGTTAATGGGCTGTGAAAACCCAAAAGGGTTTTGAATCTTAGAAATTCAAAACATTAGAATACCGTTGTAACAGTAAACATTTTTCGTGATTAGGCAAGCAAAAGTTCAATTTTAAGAACATTTCTGGTCTGTTGCGATATTTTTGCTCGCTCATCGATTCGATGGCCTACAATCCAGATAATGGCATCCCTGTTGACCAGAACGGGTGTCTCCCGGCGAATTTCCCTGGGTATTTTGTTGTTTATGAAGAAATCCTTCACTTTTTGCGTTCCCTGCATTCCCAGCGGCATAAATCTATCCCCCGGAAGTGTGTTCCTTAGCAGCATGGGAAACGTGAGTTTGTCCATGTCAAAGAATGCGGTATGCTGCCCGGCAAGGGTCTGACTGCTGATGGACTCAACCGGCATGGAACCAAGCACGAGAGTTTTCCCTAATTCTTTGATCATCACCATCTGTGTGCCCTCATCAGGGTGTGGAACCGGAACTGTATATAAAGGTGCTACCTCGACAGGATGTGAACGTTCCCGGGATGTGGGAGGTGATGGCCGCCTGGAAATCGAGACATGGTTTTCGGACTGCTTCTGAATGGTCAGTCGATCGGGAAGACACATGAATTGGCCTGGAGATCCTTCTCGGCAGAGACGCAACACCGCATCGATATGTTGAAGTGTGATACTTTTCAGATTACCTTTGACATGCCCGATGGCTGCCCGCATCGCACGGCGCTGAATGGCCACATGGTTTTCCAGAAGCTTTGGGATAGGCATTCGAAAGGGTGTTGCGTCACCATCTGTCAGTGTCTGGATGATCTGGTCTGAATATTGGTTCAGCCAGTCCTCTTCGGCTCTGAAAATAGCAGCGGTGCGGTTCAAGGTATTCACCAGGTTGGGATTGTAGCGATGAATCAACTCCGGCAGCAATTCGTGACGGATCCGGTTTCTCAGGAATCGTAGGTCATTGTTGGTGGCATCCAGAACAAAGGCCACCTGGTTATCATGAAGATAATTCATGATACTTTCCCGTGGCTGTTCAATCAATGGACGAATATACCGATTGTTGCGGACCGGGGGTATCCCGGAAAGCCCCAGCGGCCCACTGCCCCTAAACAGGTTCATCAGGACGAGTTCGGCGTTGTCGTCGGCATGATGACCCAGGGCTATTTTGTTATAGCCGAATTTTCGGGCGATACGACTGAAAAAATTATAACGCGCCGTTCTCCCCAATGCCTCGAGAGAGCCCTTTTGCTGCTGATGAAGACCCTGGATGTCTGCTGTTGTAACATGTGACGGCAGACCTGTTTCTTTACATAGCGATGATACGAACGCAGCGTCCCTGGCAGCCGCTGATGGGCGTAAACCATGATCCAGGTGGGCCACCCCTATCAGGATATCAAGTTTTTTCTGGAGGGCAAGCAGCACATGCAGCAGGGCGACTGAATCCGGACCTCCGGAGACAGCCACGAGAACCTTGTCCTTTGATTGCAGCATGCTGTATTCAAGGAGGGTTTTTTCAACCGACTGAATCAGGGGGTGTTGTTTCATCTTTCCGACAATATATCAGCCAAGACATGGTTTCAAATAAAATCGTAGAACGATTTTATCCCTTGATAAATCGCTTCGCTGTGTTTATATTCCTTGCGGTTGTGCTAGGCGGGGAGCTAGCGGTTCCCTCGTCCCGAAATCCGCTTATGCGGGGCTGAACTCCCTCTTTAGGGTATTTTTGGAGCCCTCAGGTTTTGTCTGATCGGACGCTACGCAACAGACACTCACGAACCTCGTCAGATCCGGAAGGAAGCAGCGATAAGTGATGGGCTCTGTGTCGTGGATCGATCTCGATCAATACATACCAGGGGGCTTCGAAATAACACAACAGAGGGTGCACAACCCGTCATGTAAAAAGTTGTTTCATCATGGCGCCAAACCTAGGAACTAATCATGTTATCTCCTGTTTTCCTCATACCGGGGTCTTGATCGTATTTTGTCGGCCCCGGACTTTCAATTTACCCTCAAAATTATGTTGTATTCACCTTTTTCCAATGGGGATTTAAAAACTTTCGACAATCTTGACATTGTACCATACCGTCTTATATTTTTAAAAAATAGTAAGCAGGTACACGGAATATTTACATATTTAACAGTTTAAAGAACCTCGCAGCAAGCTGTGAGGTTCTTCTATCCCAAGGAAATACGGCTAATTGAGATTTGCTCGCTAACTTGGTGGCAAGCCACGGAAATTTCGCTCGCTGCTGTGGCTCAGGGGTGGGTTTTGGGTTGTTTTCCAGACGAGGAGGCCTGTTATAGGCGTTTTCATGGCGGCAATGACGAAAAGCAGCTAATCGGGAGATGACAGCCAGGAGAAAGTTGACTTTATGACAAAGAACGACGAGATCAAGGTTACCGTTAAGACGGAAGATCCTGACATTCAGAAACAAGGCCCCCCAGAGAGTGACTCCGGTGATGTGAACCCCGAGGACGCTGCGCCGCAAACGCCGGAAGAAAAGATCGAGAAGGCGGAAGCAGAAGCCAAGGACGCTTATGATCGTTTCCTGAGGGCTTCAGCCGAACTCGAAAACTATAAAAAACGAACCCAGAAAGAGATGGCGGATTTTAGAAAATATGCCAATGCTTCGCTAGTCAAGGATCTTCTGG
>JASJGV010000489.1:0-4693 GCA_033791325.1 Desulfobacterales bacterium
ATCTAAGGTCAGCATGCCACCGGGATACAAGATTCGATTTACCGGAGAACAGGAAGAACAGGAGGAAACGGAAGCCTTTTTGACAAAAGCGTTTGCAACGGCCCTATTTCTTATCATGCTCATTCTGGTTACGCAGTTTAATTCGATTGCCCAGCCTTTGATTATCCTGACATCGGTTATTCTTTCGTTAGGTGGTGTTTTCCTGGGGCTTGCGATAATGGAGTATCCTTTTGGTATCATCATGTCGGGTGTCGGTGTCATTTCTCTGGCAGGCGTGGTTGTTAATAATGCTATCGTACTGATCGATTATACCAACCGATTAAATAAAAGGGGTATGCCGTTTCAGGAGGCAATAATTGCGGCCGGGTGTACACGTTTAAGACCCGTGTTGCTGACCGCAATAACCACGATCCTCGGGCTTGTGCCGATGGTTACGGGTATAGCGTATAATTTTCATGAAATGGAAATATCGTGGATAAGCACATCGACACAGTGGTGGAGTTCCATGGCAAGCGCGGTTATCTTTGGTCTGGCGTTTGCCACTGTGTTGACTCTCCTGGTGGTCCCGACCCTCTATGCCCTGGTTCATACAAGCAGCCTGGCAATGGTTTCTTCGATTAAATGGATCCAAAAAATCTACTGGAAACCCTTTTATCGAATAACAGGCTTGTCTGAAGAAGATGAGAATGGATAACCCCGTCCAGGGGTCGAAAACCGTTCGCTTGGAAGCGATAATGTCACGATAACTCTTTTTTATCTTACGATTTTCTTGCCGAATGGGGGTCTGCATGGTTGAAAAAGTTTCATTTCACACGGAAAAGGCGGCAGAGCTGGGGGGACCGTATTCACAGGCGGTAATCTATAAGGACATGATATATATATCCGGTCAGGGTGCCGTGGACCCGTTAACCAATCAATTGAAAACCGGTACTATTGAAAAAGAAACAAAACTGGCTTTGGAGAATATCAAAATTATCATGGAAGCAGCCGGGTCTTCACTGGATAAGATTCTGCAGGTTCGCGTTTATCTCACCGATATCCGGGAATATGCCCGCTTTAATGAGGTCTACAGAAAATATTTTAAAGACCCTCAGCCAGCCAGAACATGTGTTGAAGTAAAAAAACTGCCCTTTGGTCTCCGCATCGAAATCGATACGGTGGGTTATATTTGATCACCATTCTCTATTGACTTGAAGTAACGCTCTATTGTATTGTTAACCATACTGCGATTGAGAAAACGCTCATAAACGTATTGAAATATTTTAGTTCTTACGCTTCCTCCTCTCAAGCTGGTTTGACCACTTCATCTCTTCACCCGATATTTAGACAGCAAATATGGTGCCTGTTTTCAGGCTCTTGTGAGTGTTTTCAACTGTAACAACTATTACTAAGCTTGTTGATTACTGCGAGACCCTTCAATTTTGTACCTTTATCGTGGAATATGGGAGAGTCCTCCCTGAAAGTATTTTTAAACCCTTAAACAAAAGGAGAGGGATATGCCGGATAGTGTATACAAAGTTATAGAACTTGTGGGTACCAGCGAAGTGTCATGGGAAGAGGCTGCGAAGAATGCAGTGGAAGTAGCGGCCCAGAGCCTCCGGGAACTCAGGGTGGCGGAAATCACAAAACTTGATATGAAAGTCGAGAATGCCAAAGTTGTTGCCTTTCGAGCAAGGGTCACGCTTTCTTTCAAGTACGGGACATAGCCGTAGCCCGGATATTTACGGAATTGCCATAGAGGCACAATAACAAATAAGCCGCGATAAGCGGCTTATTTGTTGTCTGGAATAATGTATAGGATTTGTTATAAATATGTTCCGGAGAAACCCCTTTCAGGGGGAATCGCAACCTCGTGTTGACAATTATTATAAACGTTGAAAATTTCAACAATTTAAGTGTGTAGTGATTCCCATTAATTTATTCTGGTTCAAGAGAGTGAGGCTTCCCTTTTTACAGAGGCAAACCAATCGGCCTGATTCCCTGGCGGAGAGTGGATGGCATATTGACATCACCCGCAACATACTATAACTCGCCTATTGAAATTAAGGAATTCAATCGGATTGACTGAAGGGACGCTGAATGAGCACTGATGGATATTTTATGGAGAGCGAGGAAGAGGCGCAGCGCCTGGATCTAAAAACGGATCCGAAGGTGGTAGATAGACATGCCCGGTGGGCAGGTCTTCAGCCGGGTATGCGTGTGGCTGATCTGGGGTGCGGATCTGGAAAGACAACTTTTTGTCTCAGCAAGATAGCTGGGACAAAGGGTGAAGTTGTCGGGATTGACAACTCCAACCAGCGAATTGAATTTGCAAAAAAGCATTATTCCACAGAAAAAATTGATTATGTACTGGCAGATATTCGCTCCGATATAAGTCGTTTGGGAAAGTTTGATTTTATCTGGGTTCGATTTGTTATGGAATATTATGGGTCTACAGCCTATGAGATCATTCAAAATGTCAGCAAGAGCCTTAACCCGGGGGGTATACTTTGTCTTATCGATCTCGATTATAACTGTTTGACTCATTACGGTTTGCCAAAAAGACTTGAATCAGCCATACAGGGAATCAAGCGAACGTTAGAAAAAAAAGCGGATTTTGATCCATATGCAGGCCGTAAGCTTTATTCATACCTTTACGATATGGAATATGAAAATATCGACCTAAGCATAGAGGCTCATCATTTGATTTTTGGAGAGTTGAACGAGGTGGATGCTTTTAACTGGACCAAAAAAGTCGAAGTGGGTGGGAAATTGTCAGGCTATCCATTTGATGACTATAAGGGTGGCTACGAAGAGTTTTATGAAGAGTTTAAAATTGTTTTTTCACATCCGAGAAGATTTACTTATACACCGATAATCCTGTGCAGGGGCAAGAAACCGAATTGATATGAAGAAACTTTTGTTGATCAACCCGGTAGGCCGGAAAAGTGGATATCTCATGAGCAGGTTTTCCACTTTTTCACCCTTGGGGCTGGCGTATGTTGCTGCAGTTACACCTGAGAACTGGGAAGTTAAAATATTGGATGAAAACTTTCAGCCGTTTGAATTTGAGGCGGCCGACCTGGTGGCCATCACGGCCTTTACCAGTAACGTCAACAGGGCGTATGAAATCGCCGCTACATATCGGGACCGTGGAATTAAAGTGATCATGGGGGGTATCCATGCATCCATGCTTCCAGATGAGGTGATGACGTTTGCAGATGCGGTTATTGTTGGTGAGGTGGAAAACATCTGGCAGGAAGTTTTGAAAGATTTTGAAGGCAACACGCTCGCAAAAAAATACATCGGTCCAAGAGTCGATCTGGAAAACTATGACATCGTTCCCCGAAGAGACCTCCTCGACCCTGGCTACATGTGGCAATCGGTTCAAACCTCACGGGGTTGCCCTTTCAATTGTCATTTTTGCTCTGTTTCAAGATACCTTGGTAAAGCTTATCGTTGTCGAAGGGCCGAAGACGTCCTGAATGAGCTTGCCAGTATTAAGAAGCGGCACATCGCATTCATGGACGACAACCTCATTGGTTATAGCCCGGAGAGCGTCCAGCGGGCAAAAACACTGTTTCAAGGCATGATCGACCAAAACCTGAAAAAAAAGTGGTGGATGCAAACATCCATCAATGCAGCAGACAACGAGGAAGTTGTCGAACTTGCGGCCAAGGCGGGATGCATGTTTGCTTTTATCGGTTTCGAAGCCATCAGCTTGACATCGTTAAAAGAAATGAAAAAGGGTATCAATGTTAAAACCGGTGTGGACAATTACGGGCACGTGGTGGATACGTTCCATAAATATGGTATCGGCGTGTTCGGTGCCTTTATCATCGGGAACGAGTTTGAAACAGAAGAATACTATAAGGCGCTGGCTGATTATCTGGTTCATTCCGGAATAGATATGTTTCAGATAAGCATTCTGACACCATTACCCGGAACTGATTTGATGGAGGAAATCACCACCTGTGATCGGTTGATTTATAAAGATTTTCCTCGGGATTGGGATAAATACAGATTTTCCTATGTGGTACACAAGCCCAAAGAGATAGCTCTGGAAACAATTTATGCTGCAGACAACTACATCAAGAGAAGGCTTTATTCCTTTCCAACCTACCCGATACGCTTGCTGAAATCACTTTTCAGTCTGCGTCGCTTGAAAAGGGTTTATGCGGTGTACAAGTTTAATCAGGCACTTAAGCTGAGTTGGCAGAATGCCCATTATTACGATAAATATCCTAAAGAGATCTTTTAAATGATAGGTTTTTATATCGAGAAGGCAAGCGGGGGTGACGTTGACTTGTTTGTCGGTTTATTATAATATCGGAAGAACGCATCGACAATTTTTTTCTCAAAATGCAAACCACTTTCTTCCTGGAGTAATCTTGTGGCTTTTTCTATGGGCATGGGATTCCGGTAATGTCTTTTGGCCGTGATTGCCTCAAAAAAATCTGCAACAGCAATAATTTTTGCCCCTAATGGTATCTCGTCTCCTCGCAGTCCATTGGGATAGCCACTGCCGTCTATTTTTTCGTGATGTGCCCCTGCAATGTCAGGTACCTGACTGAAGATTCCTTCAAAATGAACCTGCTCCAGTATGCTCCTGGTATTTTCAGAGTGGGTTTTTATCACCTCAAATTCATCCGCTGGTAATTTTCTGGGTTTTTTCAGTAAGGAATCAGGGACGCCGATTTTTCCATAATCGTGG
>JASJGV010000490.1:0-2962 GCA_033791325.1 Desulfobacterales bacterium
AATGCAGATATTCTACTCTGTATCTATGCGGAGGATATTGAAAGAAAAAAAATGAGGGCCGATTTTGGCATAACCTATGATGCGGAAGCCTTTAAATTAATAGACGAATTACGACAATGGGGAGTCAACGTTCTTGGTATAGTTATTACCCGTTTTAGCGGACAGCCCGGCGCTAAAGTATTTAAGAACAAACTGGAACGAAGAAATATAAAAGTTTATACACATAAGTATACAAAAGGGTATCCCACGGATGTGGATTTGATTGTAAGTGACGAAGGTTATGGCGCTAATGATTATATAGAGACAAAAAAACCTTTGATTATCGTTACCGGCCCCGGTCCTGGCAGTGGTAAGCTGGCCACGTCTCTTTCGCAGATATACCATGACCATAAGAGAGGAATAAATTCAGGATATGCAAAATTCGAAACCTTTCCTATATGGAATTTACCCGTTAATCACCCGGTAAATATAGCATATGAAGCCGCAACCGCAGATATTAAAGATTTCAACCTCATCGATCCATTTCATCTTGAGACATACAATAAAACGGCAGTCAATTATAATCGGGATGTAGAGGTGTTTCCGGTAATCAAGAGAATATTGAAAAAAATCGGTAACGGTGAGTCACCGTATCAGTCACCAACAGATATGGGTGTAAATCAAGTCGGGTTTGCGATAACAGATGATGCCCTGACAAGGGAGAGTGCTAAACAGGAAGTGATAAGACGGTATTTTCGTTATCGATGTGAATATGTAATGGGATTAACGGAAAAAGAAACCGTCCAGAGAGTAGAACTCCTTATAAAAGATTTTGACCTCGAGCCCGAGTATAGACGTGTTGTTGAACCGGCTCGAAAGGCCTCACAGGATGCCAGGGATAATAAAAAAGGGAGTGAGGGAATCTATTGTGGTGGGGCAATCGAGTTAGAGGACAAAACGATTGTTACCGGAAGTAATTCCCCTAAACTTCATGCGGCATCCAGTCTTATTCTGCATGCCATTAAGCATCTGGCCGAAATTCCTGATAAGATTAAGCTGTTGCCACCCAATATCATAGAATCGGTTAGAAATCTCAAAACGGAAGTATTAAATGAAAAAAGCCTCAGTCTTGACCTGTTAGAAACCCTGATTGCATTGAGCATCAGCGCAACAACAAATCCTGCGGCTCAATTAGCCATGGAAAAGTTAACCAAACTGCAAGGTTGTGAGGTCCATATGACCCATATTCCTACTCCAGGTGATGAAGCGGGTTTGAGACGTCTTGGGGTTAATCTGACAAGTGATCCCAATTTTTCCACAAAAGGTCTATTTGTTACTTGAACTTGAAACACGCATCTTAGGTTGAAGTTAGAAAGCAATTTCTTTCCAATGCCAATATGTGTCCGTCCATTATAGTATAAGGTCATTTCGTTGTTGACTTTTGTACCACAATGTCACTAATATTTATCGATAAATTTTAATATCGAACCAAAGGGATTGTATAAAAATGCAGGCGGATTATACGGAAAAGCTATGTTGTTCGGATATAGGTTACCACGGAAGACCTATCGATCATTTGACCAGAGAGGAACTGTTGGAAGCATTCCTTGAATTTGCACAGACCGTTGTAAGTTGTGCTTCTACCAACAATCAGTGCAAAGCCATTTTCTCAGTTAACCAAGAGTAGTCGGAAATAAAATCTGGAGGATTAATCATGGATATGACCAATCTATTAAAAATGGGTGCCACAATGTTTATGAATTCTAAACAAAGTGGCGATGCAGGTAGCGGCCTGGATATCGGCAACCTGACGTCAGCTCTTTCGGGCCTTGCAGGAGGAGACAGCAGCAAAGGCGGGTTCGATCTGGGGTCGCTATTATCAAAAATGGACTCAGGTGGACTCGGGACAGTAGCGAAGTCCTGGCTTGGTGATGGAAACAACGAAGCCATCTCACCGGACCAGATCTCCAACATGCTCGGCGCCGATAAGATTTCAGAATTTGCATCCAAGCTGGGACTTCGCAGCGAAGAAGCGGCTGGTGGTTTGTCTGAAGCACTTCCACAAATGGTCGACAAAGCCAGTAGCGGCGGCTCACTGCTTGATTCAATCGGTGGACTCTCTGGCGCTATCGGCCTGGCAAGTAAATTGTTTAAATAGACGCCAGCTGATAGGGAAAATAAACCCAAAGCATCATTTCCTTGAAATCATATTGCAAAATCATTCGCCTCATCACCCTGATGCTCAGCATTTGGAGCTGTCTTTTCTATGGCTGTGCCCCTGTGCAGCCGCTGACAGCACCATCTGCCCGAACAAAACCTGGCGCGGCATACCCGGACCATTCTGATTCCCGCAAGATCCGTGATTTGTTATACCAGCAGGTTGAAGAATGGGAGGGAACACCCTATCGCCTGGGTGGGCTCTCAAAAAAGGGTATTGACTGTTCCGGATTCGTCTTCATGACCTATCTGGACCGATTCAACATCAGGCTGCCTCGAACCACGTATCAGCAATCCCAGACCGGCAAATACGTGTTTCAACGAGACCTGAGTGCCGGTGACCTTGTTTTTTTCCGAATAGGGTATAAAACCAGACATGTGGGCATTTATCTCGAAAACGATCTGTTTGTGCATGCATCCAAGAGCCGCGGCGTGATGCTCTCCAACCTGCATGATGACTACTGGTCAAACCGATACTGGAAGGCTGTTCGCATTAAAATTGACAGTCTTTAGATTTTAAGCTACTTTAGCCTGAACTCAGCTTTGTCCCTCAACTGTATGGTTCGTTAATTTTGTGGCAAAATAAAAACAATCACGAAAACACGAAATTCATCATGCTTTTTTCGTGGTTTCGTACTTTCGTGATTTCGTGATATAGAGGTTGTCAGACAAACGTTCCGATTGAGGACCGTTTGTCTGCTACAAACCCTTATGCCGCCATCGTAGTGTCGGGGGGGTAGTTTGGGGGGGGGGGGGGGGGTTGGGG
>JASJGV010000491.1:0-5309 GCA_033791325.1 Desulfobacterales bacterium
TATTGATTCTGATGACCTTCCATTCCCCTTTGACCATATGGTAGAACAACATAAAGGTCATACCGCCAAAGAACATGAAGATCGTAATCACCCAATCAAAATAAGCACTGTTGTAATGACCGATGCTGGCATTTTTTGGCGAATACCCTGATGTCGAAACCGTGCCGAAAGAATGGCACAAGGAATCGAAAAGAGACATACCACCAAAACAGAGCAAAGCCGTCTCCAGGATGTTCAAGGTCAAATAGATACCCCAGAGCCAGATCATGGTGTCCCGATTGCGGGGCATGAATTTTTCTTTGGTAATCACCTGTCCGGGACTTGACTCGGCTCGAAAAATACGCACACCGCCCATGCCATGCGGAAGAAATATAACGGTCAGGGTTAAAAACCCCATACCGCCCAGCAAATGGGTTTGGCTGCGCCAGAACAGCAATCCGTGCGGGACGATTTCAATATCTGTGAGAATTGTTGCGCCGCTGGTGGTGTACCCGGACATCATTTCAAAGAAAGCATCGGTAAATGAAGGGATTGATCCATGGAACATGAAAGGGAGCCCTGACACAGCAGAAATCAGAACCCACCCGAATACGGCAATGAAAAAACCGTCTTTGATGTTCAGTTCATGATGTCTGCGGAAAAACCACCACAGGGGCCACCCTAATATGAGGGCAATAATCCCGGAAATAAATATGGAGAGCAGATCGTTCTCCCCGTAATAAATGGAACAGGACAATGGCAATACCATGGAACAGCCCGTAACAAGCAGCAGTGTTCCCAGGACATGTGCTATGGATGCAAAATTCATAAGTGTCTCAACAAGCTCCGATAAATAGTCCCTCTCCTTTACATGAAAACCGATGAAAAATCAAAAGCCACCATTTATTTGATTATCGGGATACCGAACTGTGTTGATGATGTCAGATGGGATGGGGATGATCAAGAATGAAAAGAGGCAGTTTCGCTATTGTCACCCGTGCAAAACTGCCTCTGATGCCATTTGGACGCCTCTTTTCGGGGGGCGGATTGCATTCATGTGTTATGCCAGTTTTTTAGCTCCGCTATATACTTCTTCGATGGTAATCACCACGGCTGCATGCCCCGGGTATTTCTTGTCCAGCCATCCGTTTTTCATGTCGTCAAAGAGAGTTCCCTCTGTTACATAGGCGACAGATCCCTTGAGCTGAAACGCTTTCTTGTCTTTCGTAATATACAAAAGACTCGCAGGGCTGCCGGCTTTCACGTTCGCCCGGGTTTTATGCATTTTATTGTCTGCAACAACAATCTGATCCTTTGAATATTTATTCACACAGGTGATGTAAATGGTGTTGGGTATACCACTGGAATCGACAGTGGTCATTACAACCGGACCTTCACGATTTTCCCACGCTTCCGCTGCAGCTTCAGGCAAAATGGTCATACGATGCCTCCTTTTACTTAGATCTGCTCGCATTTCCCGTGGCATGCGAAGCACTGCCGAACGGCAGAACCCACGAGAAATGCGCTCACCGTTGCGGTTCAACCCTTATTGGTGTTTCCTTTTCCCTGTCCGGAACCACCGCCTTGACCTCTACCACCGCCGCCGCCTCTACCTTGACCAGCGCCTCGGCGACCACCCTTTCCAGCCTGGTCCTGGGGATTTTGACTGTTCCGTCCACAGGGGCCCTGGCCCCTTCCTTTTTTCCGACCCTCTCCGTTCGGGCCGGTACCGTCTCCTCTTGGCATTTATGTCACCTCCTTTCATTTTAAAAATCCTTGACCCCGCCGCCGGTGTCTATGCATTCCCACACCGCGCATGGTATAGTTTCCACCAGCAATTTTCAGCGTTTTGCCGGTGACCAACGCCTTACCGACGATCCCGCGGGCACGCGTTAAAATCCTGCCGTAGGTCTGCCGAGACACCTTCATGAAATTCGCGGCCGTTTCCTGGTCCATACACTCGAAGTCACTCAATCGAATGGCCTCCAGCTCCTCCACCGTCAGCATCACCTCGCCGGTAATGGGCGTACCTTGTGGAACAAATGCGGCGATGGCCGGATATCCCGATACAAATCGCAATTTCTTGGGTCTGGGCATACCAACTCCTATTTATGAGCATTTACTCATAATATAAACGCAACACCCCTCCTGTCAACAACTATTATGGTCATATGATCATAATAGTTGGGTGTGTATATTGTTTCACATTGACAAAAAATGCCAACTGCCTTGACTTTATGGGTTTTGTTCCCCATGTTACTAAAAATACTTTTTCAGCCAAAGGAGTTCGTAATGCAAAAAATCGAAAATGGTTTGTTTGTAAGTGTAGATTATACGGGTACGCTGGAAAATGGCGAGGTGTTTGATTCCAGCAAAGATCGTGAGCCCCTTGAAGTTCACATGGGTGCCGGCAATATGATACCCGGGTTCGAATCCGCCCTCATGGGTATGTCCCTCACCGAGAGCAAGACGTTTACCCTTTCTCCAGAGGAAGCTTATGGCCATCGTGACGATAGCCGTGTGTATGATTTTCCCAAAACCGATATTCCCCAGGGAATGGAGCCCGAGGTGGGCCAGATTCTGGCACTGACCAATCCAGATGGTCAACAGATTCCGGCCCGGGTAGAACGGATAGATGACAAAACCGTATTTTTTGATCTCAACCACCCCCTGGCCGGAGAATCCCTTACCTTTGCGGTGGAAGTGCTGGGCATCAGTGAAACCACTGTTCAAAAAAATGAGGGCTGTGGTTGCAGTTCTTCATCGGGTGGCTGTGGTTGTGATGATTCGGGCTGCTGTTAACCAAATACTTCAAAAACGATCCCGAATTCCCATTCGGGATCGTTCAAAAAAAATAGAATCATGAATTATTATATTTCACGTTGTTTTGCTCTGATCGGGTTTTTTATATGCTTAGTGAGCCCCCTCATCACCCATGCCGGCTCAAATGTATCAGCTGAGTTTCCTTCCCTTATTTCGTCCCTGAAACTAGATGCTGCGTATGCTTTTTGTAGTGAAAAAGTCCCGATTAAAAACCAGGAAATCCGAGAACGATTTGAAAAAGAGCTTTTGCTTTCCCTCTGGGATCGTCCGCAGGTAATTCTCTGGCTGAAACGTTCCTACCGCCATCTGCCCCATATTGAAAAAGTGTTAAAAGAAAATGGGATGCCCGACGATCTCAAGTACATAGCGGTCGCGGAAAGCGCATTACGTCCCCATGTCGGTTCAAAAAAAGGGGCCATCGGTTTCTGGCAGTTTAAGGCCGTTACCGGGCGGAAGTATGGACTGGTCATCAACAAACAGGTGGACGAGCGCCGAAACATTTTTGACTCTACAGCAGCAGCGATTCAGTATTTGAAACACCTCCACCAAATTTTTAAGTCGTGGACACTTGCCGCCGCCGCATACAATATGGGTGAAGGCGGCCTCATGGCTGAAATACTGGAACAGGGCACGAAAAACTATTACACGCTTTATCTTCCTCTTGAAACCCAACGCTATCTATTTCGTATCCTGTCGGTGAAGTTGATCTTATCAAACCCGGAAAAGTATGGTTTCGTGCTGGCAAAAAAAGACCGCTATTCCCCCTTGAAATTTGATCAGGTTCAAGTAGCCTGTTCCCAGGAAATCCCTATCAGGATAATCGCTCAGGCAGGCCAGACACATTTTAAAATGATTAAAGACATGAATCCTGAGCTTCGGGGTCACTATCTCGCAAAGGGAAGCCATACAATTCTCGTGCCCCGAGGCGCTTCATCAGGTTTTCAAGACCGATATGAAAACTTTGAAAAGAAATACTTAGCAAGCCGTGAGAAAATGATTTATATCGTCAAAGAAGGGGACAATCTTTCTATCATCGCCGACCGATTTGGGATACCACTGGCTGCCCTCCTTATCTGGAACCGCATCGATATCCGGCGCCCGATTCATCCGGGTGACCGCCTCGTTATTAATAGCGAAAACGTACAGGCTGAATAAACACGTCAACTGGTTTTATTAAATGATTAATTCGAACCGTTGTCAAACCCTGAAAAGCTCTCCCTTTCTGTCTAGGTCCTGAAGCAACTCCGCAATGATCCGGGCCCCATTACCCACACGCTCCACACACCTTTCGTGATCTTCGGACAACTTGTAAATCATTGCTGCTTCAAGATCAGTGAAATCCACACCGGTCATTGCTAAGCACGAATGTCCCCCGACACCTTCGGTTAGTTTTCTTACCATACGCTGGGCCGGCATAATAATCGGCATCATGCCGTCAAGCCCGGACTCAAGCGTTTCCCTACCCACCAGCAATCCCAGAATCATCAGACCCGCCGTATGCACACCACAGGTCATTGAACTCATCATGCCTCCCTGCATGGCGCCACCGGTGCGAAGCACCATGCGGTTTTCCACACCCAACGCCTCCATGAAGGTCCACAGGATGCTCTGAGTGCAGCTATCATATTTCTTCAGATAGGTCATGGACTGCATTTTCATTTTTACCGGCCATTGTAAATCGCTCGGCACCGTATATCGGTGTTTTTGGGTCTGCATCTTTGTAGAAGCTGCTTTCATTACAATTCTCCTTATACATTTATTTTATAATTCGACAACTATCGAACTATTTGGGAAATTTTTTTTACAGGACAAAAAAAGCTCTGAGCTGATCAATAATATCCGGATCAATCCAGCAGGCAATGTTTTGGCCCCTGCGTTCTGTCTGGATAATGCCCACCCGACGAAGCTCCTTTATGTGGTGAGAAACCGTAGGTTTTCCCACTGCCAGCTCCTTTCCCAGATCACCAATAAACATGGTATCCACATCCATGTTCTTATCATAGATTCCTACCGTACCTGGACGGCAACAGGTACTTAACCGCAGATATATTTTCAGCCGGTTTGGGTTGGACAGTGCCTTGAAAATATCAGCCAAGCGTTCAAGTTGTATATTTTGATTGTTCGACATATATCGAATTATAAGACCTTAAAATATTCTGTCAACTCTTTTTTCTCATCATGATCACCTTCACAATTTTTCCCAGACTCAAGCCCTGAACCACAATAGAAAACACAACGACAGAATAGGCCATGGTTAAAATGACATCTCGTTGCGGACCTGCCGGCAAGGACAGGGCCAATGCAACCGAGATGCCCCCCCGTAATCCACCCCACGTGAGTATGCGAATCACTCCGGGGGAAAACTGCCTGAATGGTCGGAGCAGGGAAATCGGTATAGAGATGGCAATAAAACGAGAAACAAGCACTACCAGGATAATCAGCCATGAAGCCCATAACAAGGAAGACGATATACTGACGACCAGGACTTCCAAACCAATGAGAACGAA
>JASJGV010000492.1:0-3611 GCA_033791325.1 Desulfobacterales bacterium
CATATCCCTGTATCTTATTGAAGATGGGACACCCGGTTTTGAAAGGGGTCGTCATCTTGAAAAGATGGGCTGGTGGAGCCAGGATACGGCAGAGCTCTTTTTTTCCAAGTGCAGGATCCCGACAGCCAATCGTCTGGGAGAAAAGGGTATGGGATTTCTCATGCTCATGCAGAAACTGCAACAGGAAAGACTCGTATGCGCTTTGGGGGCACTCGTAGCCGCCGAACGGATGGTAGAGTGGACAATCGATCACTGCAAGCAAACAAAGGTCTGTGGCAAGCCCCTTTCAAAATCCCAGGTAACCCAGTTCGCTCTCGTGGAGATGGCCACCGACATCAAGTTGGGACGCGCATTCACGGAAAAACTGGTGGCGGAGCACATGCAGCAGAAAGATATTATCGTCGAGACCTCCATGGCCAAATTCTGGACCACCGAAATGGCCGACCGGATCGCGAATCGCAGTATTGATCTGTGCGGGGATTTCGGCACACTCGAAAAATGCCCCATGGTCCGGGCCTGGCGGGACATCCGTGTGACCAGGATTTTCGCCGGCACCAACGAGGTCATGCGGGGAATCGCGGCTAAGTTTATGGGTTTATAAACCAGAAGCTATAAGCCATAAGCTGTAAGCCTTCAGCCGCTTAAAGCTTATGGCTTAATGCTTACAGCGTATAGCCACCCCTCGAATCCTTTAATGTAAGAGACGATACTTAAGGTTCATCAAACAGTTTCATTTAAGTTAGCAATAGGAGAAACCAATGTCCAAATACGATGCCATCGTCATCGGGGCAGGTAATGGTGGGTTGACGGCGTCAACCGCACTGGCCCAGAAAGGGCTGAACGTCCTGCTGCTGGAACGGCACAACATCCCGGGTGGATGCGCCACAAGTTTTTGCCGGGGCAGGTTCGAGTTCGAGATTGCCCTGCACCAACTCAGTGGTTTGGGGACACCTGAAATACCGGGTCCCCTGCGAATGGATCTGGACAGTCTGGGTGTCATGCAGAACCTTGAATTTGTGGAAATAAGTGACCTGTACAGCGTCCAGAACCCCGAAGGTTTCCACATCGCGCTAAAACCGGATAAAGGACAGATATTGGAAGAGCTCAAGAACGCCTTCCCCCATGAGAAGGAAGCCATCGATGCTTTTTTTGATCTGGTCTACAAATATGCCAACGATATGATCGGGGCCTTTATTTTCAGGGACCCTGAAGCCTCACGTGAGAAATACCCCAATCTTTACACCTATGCCTTTAAATCCGCCCAATCCGTTATTGACGATTTTTTTGCCGACCCGCTCCTGAAAGCGGTTCTTTCTGTCTATTGGGGCTACCTGGGTGTGTCCACGGATCAAATGGCTTTTGCATACCTTGCCATGCTCCTCTTTCAGTATATCGAATTCAAACCGTTCCACGTCAAAGGTGGGAGCCAGGCACTCTCCAATACGATTTTAGACAAATTCCTGTCTCACGGCGGAACCGTCAGATTCAATTGCGGCGCCAGCCGGATCCTTACGGAGGGTGATTCCGTCCAGGGAGTTGTCACCGACCAGGGGGATGTTGTGGAGTCTGCCTATATTGTCTCCAATGCCTCACCCATGGTCACCTACGGGCAGTTAATCGGTGAAGAACAGATACCGGAAAAAACCATCACAGAAGTCAAAAGCCGCCAATTGAGCACCTCCGCTTTCACCATGTTTGTGGGTTTCGACTGCGAACCGGATGATCTCGGGATTCATGAGTCCACCAATTTTCTCTTGATGAATACGGACATGACCATCCGCAATCATGACCGTATGCGAAGACTTGATATCGAAGATGAGCTCATGGTGCTCAGCTGCTATGATGTGTCCGATCCGGAATTTTCTCCAGAAGGCACATGTCAGGCAAATATCGTCACATTAAAATATGGAGAACCCTGGCTGAGGCTCCCACCACAGCAATATATAGATACCAAATACCGTTGTGCAGAAAAAATGCTTCAGCGTGTTCAGGCCATATACCCAGGCATTCGCGCACATATCGAAGAAATCGAGGTGGGCACGCCTCTGACCCACATGCGTTACCTGGGGCACCCCCTGGGTGCCATCTATGGGTTTGAACAGCAGACCCAAAATTCCCTGTTCTTTCAACCCGGACGTTTTACGCCCCTAAAAGGCCTCTATTTTGCAGGTTGTTGGACAGGTGACGGCGGGTTTGAGCCTACCCTGCATTCCGGTATGGCAGCAGCCAGATCCATAACCAAACAAATTGACAATCAAAACGTATAGTACTTTAACTTTGTTCTTTAGCTCTCAATATTGTGTGTTTCGTGTTAAAAGATCTTTTCCGGTTTATCCGGGTTGGAAGGAGACAATTATGAAAAAGGGTATCTGGGAAGACTTTGACGGATATGAGGGCATCAGCGAAGAGATCAAGGCAAGCCGTATTACCGCCGGCAAACGCTCCTTTGAGCTGGATTTTGCCGACCAGTATATCAGAAGACTTCATCCTGATCGCCTGGCACTCAAAGTCGCCGATATTATCCAGGAAACACTTACCACAAAAACATTTCGGCTGGTTTCTTCGGAAAACAATTTGCCGCCGTTCCAGGCAGGACAATACCTGTCGCTGTTTATTGAAGTCGAAGGCATCCTCACGAGCCGTCCCTACAGCATATCATCCCAGCCAAATCAGATCGGTTACTATGATATCACGGTAAAACAGGTGCCCGGTGGACTGGTATCCAATTTCCTGCTCAACCACATCAGTATTGGTGACAGCCTGACGGTTTCGGGGCCCCAGGGAAATTTTTATTTCAATCCACTGGTGCATGATGAAAACATGATCTGTATCGCCGGTGGCAGCGGTATTACACCTTTCATGAGCATGATCCGTGAAATCGTGGACCGCGGCCTGCCACGAACGCTAACCCTTTTTTACGGGAATCGACAGGCAGAGGACATTATCTTTCATGAACAATTGACACACATTTCCGGTCACTTTGACAGAATTCGCTATATCCCGGTCATCGAAAAGACCTCCAAAGATTACCAAGGCCAGTGCGGCCTGATAACAGCCGATCTCATCAAGGAAGTGGCCGGTGCTTCGGAAAAGGCAACTTTCTTTCTGTGCGGTCCCCAGGGAATGTACGATTTCTGCCTGCCTCAGATCGAACAGTTAGGTGTGCCACCTCGAAAAATCAGAAAAGAGTTGTATGGCCCCCCGCTTGATATCAGCAAAGATCCCGGATGGCCGAAAGAAATCGAACAAGATCACCTTTTTTCGGTATCGGTCAAAGGTGGCCGAACCATCAATGCCCCGGCAACGACCCCTCTCCTGGTTTCACTCGAAAAAAGCGGGGTAGTACCCCCTTCCATCTGCCGATCGGGCGAATGCAGCATGTGCCGCATCAAAATTCTGTCCGGTAAGGTTTTCCAGCCTGCCGGTACACCCGTACGAAAAACGGATCACCAATACGGGTATGTTCATTCGTGTGTTTCATATCCCCTCGAGGATTTGGAAATACTATTATAGCAGTAAGCGATAGGCATTTGATTCACAGGCATATAATGGAGGCGACATGCCAAAGAACGAACTCCTTGGAGAAAAAAACGGCCCTATCTACACCCTCA